>DATBCA010000370.1:0-1790 GCA_036270715.1 Solirubrobacteraceae bacterium | reverse complement strand
CGCTACGTCGACGCCGATCCGACGCGACGCTCGCTCGCCGAGCGGTTCGGCGCGAGCGTCTGCGCGCCCGAGGAGCTCGACCCGCGCGAGCACCTGTACGCGATCGCCGTCAACGCCACCGACGACGTCACCGGGGGCGCGCTGCGCACGTGCTTGCTCACGACCGAGGCAGGCGGCGTTTGCGAGAACACGGTCCTTCATTTCTCCGACCCCGAGGTCCCGCTGCTGCACATGTTCCTCAACTGCCTCACGCTCACGGGGGGACTCTCGCACGCGCGAGCGAACATGCCCGCGGCTCTCGCGCTGCTGTCGGGCGGTCGCATCAGCCCCGGCCTCGTCGCGAGCGACATCCTCGCTTTCGAGGACGCGGCCGAGGAGATGGCGGGCGCGGGCTTCAAGCCCGTGTTCGTGCGCGATCCGGTCGTCGCCCCGGCTGACCGCCTGAAAGGAGCGAGCGGGTGAGCGTCATCGAGGAGCTGCTCGAGCGCAACGCGCGCGTCGCGGCGCGCCACGAGCCGCTCCCGAACCTGCCGCGGCTGAACCTCTGCATCGTCGCTTGCCCCGATCCTCGCGTCGATCCGACGGCAGTCTTCGGGTTGCGGCTGGGAGACGCGGCCGTCGTCCGCGCGGCCGCGGGCCGTGTCTCGCCGATCGTGATCCAGCAGCTCGCGTTCCTCGCCACGACCGGATCGGACTACGGACAGACACCTGATGACACGGAGCTCGTCCTGATGACGCACACCCGCTGCGGCATCGCGAACTTCACGCGCACAGACCGCCGCGGCGCGCTCGCGGCATTCCTCGGCTGCACCGACGATGAGCTCGATGCACGCGCCGTCACCGATCCGCGCGCGGCCGTGCGCGGCGACGTGGCACTGCTGGCGGCGAACCCGCTGCTGCCGGGCAAGATCTCGGTGACGGGCGTCGTCTACGACGTCGACACGGGACGCGTGGAGGTCGTGGAGCGGCGCTCCCCGCTGCGCTCCGCGTAGGCAGAGCGGGTCCGAAGAGTCCTCGAAACTGGCGAGCTTGGCTGCGCGATCCCGGCGCGCGCCGCCTGCTCGCGACGCACGTCTGGGCGCTCCCGGCGTCCCCAGACGCGCTCCTGACGCCGCTGCCGTCCGTGCGCCCGCGCCGGCTGTCAAACCTCAAGCAGCGTCGCCGCCGTGACGATCCACCCTTCACAGGGCCGCGGAGGCGGTTGGTAGACTGCCCCGAAGACGAGGAAAACACCGACGACGACATAGCTCTCGAGGCACCGCCCACTCGCAGGAAGGAAGCACTAGACGATGTTCGAGCGATTCACAGAACGGGCCCGGCAGGTGGTCGTTCTTGCGCAAGAGGAGGCGCGGACCCTCAAGCACAACTACATCGGAACCGAGCACATCTTGCTCGGCCTGCTGCGCGAGGAGGAGGGTCTCGCCGCCCGCGTGCTCGAGAGCCTCGACATCACCGTAGAGCGCGTGCGCGCCCAGGTCGTGCGCATCGTCGGCTCCGGCGAGGAGGTCACCTCCGGCCAGATCCCGTTCACGCCGCGCGCCAAGAAGGTGCTCGAGCTCGCGCTGCGCGAGGCGCTCTCGCTGGGGCACAACTACATCGGCACCGAGCACATCCTGCTCGGCCTCGTGCGCGAGAACGAGGGCGTGGCCGCGCGCATCCTGCTCGACTTCGACGCCGACTCGGAGAAGATCCGCAACGAGGTCATCCGCATGCTCTCGGGCCCCGGCGGGCGCCGCCAGGGACAGTCGGCGGGCGCCGGCGCCGGCGCGGGCTCCTCGCCGGGCGAGGGC
>DATBCA010000369.1:0-2874 GCA_036270715.1 Solirubrobacteraceae bacterium | reverse complement strand
GTGGAGGTGCGCGAACTCGGAGGAGGCTCGTTTGGCCTTGGTCATGAGCAATGAGCAGCCCAGGCGGCGAGCACGCACCAGGCGGTGAGCAGGTTTGAGCAAGTCTAATCGCAGCAACGATGCGGCAACGCGCCTCGTCGGCCGCGCGCAGGAGATCGCGCGCGTCGAGCGGCTGTTGCGGGCGACAGACGCGAGCTACCCGCGGGTGCTTCAGATAACGGGCGAGGCGGGGATCGGCAAGACACACCTGCTCGCCGTCGCGGTGGAGCGCGCGAGCGACGCGGGCTACGCCGTGCTCGACGGCCGCGCGACGGAGTTCGACACGGACGAGCCCTACGGCGTGTTTCTCGATGCGCTCGATCACCAGTTCGCTGGACGCGCGCGCGACGCGCTGAGCGCGCTCGCAGACGAGCAGCGCGGCGAGCTCGCGGGCGTATTCCCCGCGCTCGCGGCCCGCGCGGCCGGCGGCGGCGACGCGGCGAGCCCCGGTGGGGTCGGCGGTGACCGCTACCGCCTTCACCGTGCGGTCTCCGCGCTGCTCGACGCGCTCGGCAAACCCGTGCCGGTGCTGCTCGCGGTCGACGATCTGCACTGGGCCGACCCCGCGTCGGCGGAGCTCTTGCTGTACCTGCTGCGTCGCCCCCCGAGCGCGAACCTGACGGTCGCGGTCACGTTCCGCTCGCGGCAGCTCAAGCCGGCGACGGCGTCGGTCCTGCAACAGGTCCAGCGCGACTCCGGCGGCGAGCTCATCGAGCTCGCGCCGCTGAGCGCAGAGGAGGCGGGAATGCTGCTCCCGCCCCAGCTGTCGAGCGCCTCCGCCGAGCGCATCTACCGCGACAGCGGGGGCAACCCCTTCTATCTGAAGGAGCTCGTGCGCGCGCTCGACGCTGGATCGAGCACGCCCGCGCTGAACGGCGGCGACCCCGAGCACGTTCCCGCGACGATCACCGCGGTGATCGCGAGCGAGGTCGAACGCCTTACCAGGCGCGCGCGGGAGCTCGTGCAGGCGGCGGCGGTGCTCGGCGATGTGTTCGAACCCGAGCTCGCGCGCGAGGTCATCGAGATGGGCCAGGCCGAATTCGTGCGCGCGCTCGACGAGCTCGTCGACCGCGACATCGTGCACGACTCGCCGACGCGCGCGCTATTCCAGTTCCGCCACCCGATCGTGCGCCAGGCGGTGTACGAGTCGGCGAAGGGCGGCTGGCGGCGCGAAGCGCACGCTCGCGCCGCGATCGTCCTTGCGCGGCGCGGCGCCCCGGCGAGCGCCCGCGCGCGCCATCTCGAGCGCTCCGCGAGCCTCGGCGACGGGGAGGCGATCGCGGTTCTGACCGAGGCCGGGCACGCCGTCGCCGCTCGCGCGCCGGCGGCCGCCGCCGAGTGGTTCAGGGCTGCGCTCCGGCTGCTGCCGGACGACGAACGCGCTGAGCTGCGCCTCGAGCTGACGCTCGCCATGGCCGTCGCACTCGGCTCGGCGGGGCAGCTCACGGAGAGCCGTGCGGCCTTTCAAGAGGTGCTCGCGCTACTCCCCGACGACCCCGTGCTCCGCGGCAGCGCGGTCGCGGCGGCAGCGCTCATCGAACACCTGCTCGGCAAACACGACGAAGCCCAGGGGCTCTTGCTCTCGGCGCTCGCCGGGCTCGACGAGAGCTCCCCGGGCGCGCCCCAGCTGAAGCTCGGCATCGCGCTCGGCTGCTTCTTCAGCGCCGACTGGAGCGGCATGCGCTACTGGGCGCAGGACGTCGCGCGCGAGAAGCATCCCTCGCCGATCATCGAGGCGGGCGCGAGCGCGGCGCTGGCGCTCGCGGAATACGGTCTCGGAAGCATCGCGACAGCGGGCGCGCTGGCATCGCGCGCGGCCGCGGTCGCCGACGGCCTCAGCGACGCCGAATGGGCGCCACAGCTGCTCTCGATCTGCTTCTTGGGGTGGTCGGAGTACTGCGTCGGGCGCTTCGACGCGGCCGAGCGCCACATGAGCCGCGCGCTCGCGGTCTCGCGCGCTACCGGACAGGAGCACCTCGCGGGGGCGATGCTCGTGGTGCAAGCGATGAGTAACCTCGCGGTCGGCAGGCCGCACCTCGCCGAGGAACAGGCAGACACCGCGATCGACGCGACCATGCTTTCGGCCAACCACCTCTTCCTCACGTGGGCGCTGACGGTCCGTTGCATGGTCGAGATCGAGTGCGGCAGCCCCACCGCCGCGGTGCGCTTCGGTCAGAAAGCCCTTCAGGCGGGCATTCAGAGCCGCAGCCCGTGGTCGAGCGTCGCGATCCTGTACGTCGCCGCCGCGTGGCTCGAGGCGGGCGAGCCCGAACGCTTCCGCCAGCAACTCTTCGCCGGGCAGAGCATGCCGCGCCTGCCCCCGCTCCTCTTCTACTCGATTTACGCGTACGAACTGCTCACGCGCGCCGAGCTCGAATCGCATCGGGCCGACGCCGCCCGCCGCTGGGCCGACGAGGCCGTGGAGGTCTCTCAGCAGCTCGGCCTCGACGGACCGATGGCCGAAGCGCAGCGCGCGCAGGCGTTGCTCGCGCTCGACGCGGGCTCGTTCGCGGCGGCAGCGCAGATCGCGCGCACATCGGCGGTTCACGGCGAGCACGCCGGGCAGCCGACGCAGGCGGGGCGTTCGCACCTGCTCGCCGGCATCGCGCTCGGGCGCGCGGGGGAGGTCGACGCGGCGATCGACGAGCTGCGACGCGCCGAGGAGCTGCTCGCGGCGCACGGCGCCCCGCGCTACCGCGACCAGACGCTGCGCGAGCTGCGCCAGCTCGGCGTGCACGTCGGCCAGTCGCGCGAGCCGACTCCCCCCGGCGCTGATCTCGGCGCGCTCAGCAAACGCGAGCTGGCGATCGCGTCGCTCGTGCACGAGGGCCGCAC
>DATBCA010000368.1:0-2773 GCA_036270715.1 Solirubrobacteraceae bacterium | reverse complement strand
ATCAACATTCCGCGCATCGACGTCTCGGTGGCACGGCTGTCGGGCGGCCAGCGCCAGGCGATCGCGGTCGCGCGCACCGTCAACTCGGACGCCGAGATCCTCCTGCTCGACGAGCCGCTCGCCGCGATGGGCGCCAAGGAGGGCGCGCAGATCCTCGACCTGGTCGCGCGCCTGAAGGACGAGGGCCGCGTGTCGATCATCATGATCCTCCACAACTACGTGCACGTGCTGCAGGCGTGCGACCGCGTGAGCATGATCGAGGACGGCGTGATCGCGCTCGACAAGCCGACCGCCGAGACGTCCGTCGAGGAGCTCACGGAGATCGTCGTCAACGAGTACCGGCGCGCACGCGCCGCGGCACACGCCGACGCCGGCCAAAGCAGCCCGCCGCGGGCTTAGCTCCGCGGAGCGCGCTTACGCGCCTGCGGCGCCTTCGCCTTCGCTTTCGCCGGGGCTTTGCGCGTGCGCCCGCTGCGCTCGCGGGGCCGCGCGGGCCGCTCGAGCCCGCTCGCCGCCCGCGCGAGGTCGGTCGTCTGGCGCAGCGCGCCGACGGTGCGCTCGAACAGTTCGGCCTGCCCCTGCATCAGTCCCGCGGTCTCCTCGAGCGCGCGCCCTGCCGCACCGAGTGCCTCTGCCTGCCGGCGCAGCGTCGCGCCCGTGCCCTCGAGCAGGTCGAAGGCGGAGTCGAACGGCGCGATCAGCCGTCCGGTGACATCGCGCTGCAGCCGGCGCTCGCGCTCGACGAGGTCCTGCACGAGGTCGACCTGGCGCTGCATGGCGTCGAGCAGCGGCCGCGGCACGCCCGCGCGCTCGGTGGCCGACATCGCCGTGGCGGCGGCGCTGTCGAGGAACTCGCGCCACTCACGAAGCAGATCGCGCGCGCCGCGCTGCTCTCCCGGCATCCACCGCCACCGTAGCTGCCGCGACGGATGGGGTCAAACTCAAGCCATCGTCAGGCCGCCGCTGACGGAGAGCGTCTGACCGGTGACGTAAGCAGCGTCGTCCGAGACGAAGTAGGCGACCGCCGCGGCGATGTCCTCGGGGGCGCCCAGGCGCCTCATCGGCACCGCGCCGGTCATCGCGTCGATGATCCGTGCCCCGCGCTCGTCCCGCTCGATGATGCCCGCGAGCATCGGGGTCTGGGTCGGGCCAGGACACACGACGTTGGCCGTCACGCCGCTGCGGGCGACCTCGCGTGCGAGCGACTTGGTGAAGCCGATGAGCGCAGCCTTCGCGCCGGCGTAGACGGACTCGAGCGAGGAGCCGACGCGCGCCGCATCGGAGCTGATGCTGACGATGCGCCCGAACCCCTGGTCGATCATCCCCGGCAGCACCGCGTGCGTCACCCGCAGCGCACCGAGATAGTTCACGTCGACGACGCGCCGCCAGAAGTCCTCGTCGGTCTCGACGAACGGATGCAGCTCGTCCCAGCCGGCGTTGTTTATGAGCACGTCGACCGCCCCGAGCTGTTCCCCCACAGCCGAGACCGCGGTGCGTACGCCCGCGGAGTCGGTCACGTCCATCGCCACCGCCAGCGCCGCCTGACCGGCCTCGCGCAGCTCGGAAGCAAACCGCTCGGCGGCACCCTCGTCCAGGTCCGCGACCGCGACGAGCAGCCCGCGCGCGTGCAGCGTGGTAACGATCGCGCGGCCGATCCCACCGGCGCCGCCGGTGACGAGCGCGACGCGCGGCGCCTGCTCGCCCTCGCCCCCGCCACCGTCGCCCGCGCTCACGCCGACACCGCCGCGCGGAACGGCGCGAAGTCGGGCTCGCGCTTGGCCGCGAAGGCCTCGACGCCCTCGCGCGCCTCCGCCGAGTCGACGAACTGGTGAAGGCCACTGAAGGCGAGGCTGCCCACGCCCGCGATGTGCTCGCTGTCGGCGTTGAACGACTGCTTGAGGAAGCGCAACGAGGTTGGCGAGAGCGCGAGGATCTCGTCCGCCCAGCGGCGCACCTCAGCGCGCAGCTCGGCGAGCGGCACGACGCGGTTCACGAGACCCCAGCGCTCGGCGGTGGCCGCGTCGTAGCGGCGGCACAGGAACCAGATCTCCCGGGCGCGCTTCTCGCCGACGACGCGCGCGAGGTAGCTCGTGCCGAAGCCCGCGTCAAAGGAGCCGACGCGCGGGCCGTTCTGTCCGAAGATCGCGTGATCGGCGGCGATCGTGAGGTCGGCAAGCACGTGCAGCACGTGGCCACCGCCGACCGCGACGCCGTTGACCGCGGCGATCACCGGCTTGGGGATCGCGCGGATGATCCGGTGCAGCTGCTCGACCTCGAACAGCCCGTAGTCCGTCGGGCCGTAGTCGCCCGTGTCCGCGCGCTGCTTCTGATCGCCTCCTGCGCAGAACGCCCGCTCGCCCTCGCCTGTGAGGACCACGACGCCGACGCCGGCGTCCGCCCACGCGAGCTTGAAGCAGTGCAGGAGCTCGTCGACAGTCTGGCCGCGGAACGCGTTGTAGCGCTCCGGGCGCGCGATCGTGATCCACGCCACGCCGCGCTCGACCTCGTAGTGGACATCGTCGAGCGGGCGCTCGGCCGCGCGTGCAGCGGTGCTGGTCATCGTGCGTCGCCTCCTTGTCGAGTGTCTGCGGACGGCTACGCGGAGCATGACGACTGTGCGGGGTAAGAAAGAGTCGATTGGGCGGCAAAGCGACGGGCGGGCTTCACGTGCTTCGGTCGGCGACGAGCCCCTTTGCGTCGCGCGGTCGCACGGGCGAAGCGCATCAGGCGATCCTGTTGGCGCGTCCGCTGAGCAGCCCGACGACGAGCTTGC
>DATBCA010000367.1:0-4266 GCA_036270715.1 Solirubrobacteraceae bacterium | reverse complement strand
CGTGCTGACTTCGGCCCTCGCGCCGCGTCCGCCCGTCAGATGCGCGCTCAGATGCAGCGGCGTGCCACCCGTGAGCAGCACACCCTCGATCGTCGGGCGAAATCGCTTTGGCTCGACCTCGGCGCCGGCGAGCGCGGCGATCGCTTCCGCGGCGACGTCCGCCTGCTGGGAGCCGACGCCGCCGTGCTTGACCGGGAACTCGGTCGCATCTCCAGCCGCGAACACGGGCCCGGCGTCGGGGACGCGCATCGACGGGTCGGTCGGCAGGAACCCGTGCTGGCCGAGCGGGATGCCCCGCACCGAGGGCCCGTACAGCTCGGGCAGCGCGATCACGCGGTCGGCGGGGAGGGTGCGCCCGCTCGGATGGACGATGATCTCGCGCGCCGCGGGGATCTCGGCGTACGCCGATGCGACGAACTCGATCCCGGCATCGTCCAGCAACGAGCGCACCGCCTCCGATGCATCGCCGCCGAATACCGCCAGCGGAACCTCCTCGGGCGTGATCAGCGTGACCGATAGCGCGATGCTCGCGTCGTGCGCACGCGCGGCGGTCATCAGCGCGAGCTCATACAGCGGCAGCGGCCACGCCATTCGCCCGGGCGAGACAAACGCGACGCGCTTCACGTAGCCCTCCTCGATGTCCTGGATCAGCCCGCGCAGCGTTTCGTCCATGCGCCGGTCGTCGATCGTCAGCGCGTGCTTGTACCGCGGGACCGCGCGCGCGCCGAGCGCGAGCAGGAGCGCGTCGTAGAGGATCTCGGAGCCGGCCTTCGTGTGGGCGGTGCGCACGGCGCGATCGACCCAAGCGAGCTCCCCCGCATGCAGCTCTGCGCTCGCGTCGCGCACGACCGCAGCGAGCGGGTAGCGCCTCGCCGGGCTGTAGGAGAACGGCTCGCGCACGGCAAGCGGGCGGTAGACGAACTCGCTGTTCGGAGCGAGCATCGTCGTTTCGACGCGCTCGCCCGCGAGCTCGGACAGCGCGAGCGTCGCCTCCAGCCCTGCGACGCCGCCGCCGACGACGAGGACGCGCAGCTTCCCGGAGTCTATGGGCGCGCTCTCGTCCGCCTCCTCGAGCTCGAGGAGCGTCGCGTCGAGCGGCGTCAGTTGGTCCGCGATCACGCCACCAGCCGCTCGTGCCATTCGGCGCGCTTGGCGACGAACTCGGGGCCGAGAGCGCCGTCCAGGCGCTCGATCACCTCCAGCCACTCGAGCGCCGAGGGAAGGTCACCATCGGCGGCGTCGCGTCCGGCAAACGCGACCGCCAGCGCGCGCGCCTCCTCGTGGGCGGCCGCGGCGCGCGCCGCGTCCTCACTCGGCGCCGGACGGTCGGCCAGCTCCTGCGCGCGCGACAGCGCGTCGTGCCCGGCGAGGTACGGCGCGAGGTAGCGCGCGGCGATCTTGCTCGGAGGCCACCACAGCGGGTCGATCGTCGCCTGTTGCGTGCGCGCTCGCCCATTGACGGCGCCCGCGCGCAGGTACAGCGGCGCGATCCCCGTCAGGAGCATGCCGCGAAGGGTCGGGCGCATCGGCCTGGCCACGACCGCGGCGCCGAACGACGCCAACATCGCCTCGACGGCCGCGTCCGCCTGCTGCGTCGCGATGCCTCCCTGCTTGACGGGATTGTCGGTCCCGTCGCCCGCCGCGTACACGTCGGTGTGCCCCTTGACCCTCGCGTGGGCGTCGATGGGGAGGAAGCCCTCGGAGTCGCTCGGCAGCCCGGGGATCGCCGGCCCCGTGAGCTTCGACAGCGTCACCACCCGCTCGACGGGAAGCGAGCCTCCATCGGCCAGATGGAGCTCTCGGCCCACGATCTCGCGAGCCTGCGTCCCCGCCCGCAACGCGATGCCGCGGTCCGCGAGCAGGCCCCGCAGAGTCCGCGACGCGGCACTCCCGAACATCGCGAGAGGATCCTCCTCGGGCGTCACGAGCACGAGCTCGGTGCCGATCACTCCCTGCTCGGCGAGGTGCGAGGCGGTGAGCAGGGCGAGCTCGTACAGCGGCAGCGTCCAGGCGAGGCCGGGCGGGTTCACGAAGCAGACGCGCTGCTCGACGCCGCTCTCGAGCCGCGAGAGGAGCGCTCGGTAGGCAGCCACGTCGTCGGCGCCGCCGAAGTGCAGCGCGCCCGCAAGCCATTCGGTCGGCCGAGCGCCGACGGCGATGAGCAGGGCGTCGTACGGCAACGTCGAGCCGCTCGCGAGCTCGACCGCCCGAGCCTCGGGGTCGACCCGCTCGATCGTGTCGAGGTGCAGGTGCGCCGCGTGGTGCGAGGCGATCTGCGCGAGGTCGAAGCGCTGCACCTCGCCCCGCCCGAACGGCGCAGCGACCGCGAGCGGGCGATACACGAACTCGCTCGTCGGCGCGACCATGTGCACGTCGACGCCCACCTGGACGTGCGCGTGCACGCTGATCAAGGCCTCCAGAGCGGCGACGCCTCCACCGCAGATCACGACCCTCTTCGGCGCTCCCGGCATGGGTGCCACGCTACGCCGAAGGAGCACAAGCGACAGCCGCGAAAAGCCGCCGCGCCCGGAGGCAAACTACGGAACCACTCGGCGCGCGGAATGCCTCAAACGTGCGCAATGTTCGGGTGGGACAGCGACGACCAGACGGTCGCAGGCCGGTGAAACGGCCGCTCCTGCGCTCGCGACGTCGCAAGTACGATGGCCGTGCAATGGTCAACGAGGAGGAGTCCTGGGTATTGCGCTTGCTCGAGGTCGGGCGCGCGCTCACCCAGGAGCTCGACCAGCAGGTCGTGCTCGAGCGAGTGCTCGAGATGGCGCGCGAGGTCACCGGCGCGCGCTACGCGGCGCTGGGCGTGCTCAACGAGCACGGCGACGGGCTCGAGCGCTTCCTCACGGTCGGAATCGACGACCAGGCCCGCCGTGCGATCGGCGACGAGCCGCGTGGTCGTGGCGTCCTCGGTGAGCTGATCGAGCATCCCGAGCCCCTGCGCCTGGACGACGTCGGCGACCATCCCCGCAGCTATGGCTTCCCCGCGGCACACCCGCCGATGCACAGCTTCCTCGGGGTGCCGATCGTGATCCGCGGCAAGGCTTGGGGGAATCTCTATCTCACCGAGAAGCAAGTGGGCTCGTTCACGCAGGCCGACGAGGAGTCCGCGGTCGTGCTCGCCGACTGGGCTGCGATTGCGATCGAGAACTCGCGCCTGTACGAGCGCAGTGAGCATCGCCGCCACGAGATCGAACAGGCGTTCCGCGAGCTCGAGGCGACGCGCGACGTGGCGGTCGCGATCGCAGGCGAGGTCTCCCTCGACCGGCTCCTGGAGCTGATCACCAAGCGCGGCCGCGCGCTAGTCGGCGCGCGCAGCCTCGTGATCATGCTGCGCGAAGGCGATGATCTCGTCGTGCAGACGACCGCCGGGCATGCCGACGCGACGCGCGGGGTGCGCGTGCCGGTCGCCGAGTCGGCGTGCGGCGAAGTTCTGAAGCACCGCCGCTCGGAGCGCATCTCGGATCTCCCGGCGCGGTTGCGCATTCCCGCCCAGGAGTTCGGCGTCGCCGACGCTCTGACGGCCCTGCTGGTGCCGATGGTCCACCGCGGCGACGCGCTTGGCATCCTCGCGGCGTTCGACCGCGGCGAGGCGCGCGATCCGTTCAACGCCGACGACGAGCGCATGCTGCGAACGTTCGCGGCCAACGCGGCGACGGCGGTCGCGCTCGCGCGCAGCGTCGAGTCCGAGCGGCTGCAAACGTCGCTCGCCGCCGCCGACGCCGAGCGCGTGCGCTGGGCGCGGGAGCTGCATGACGAGACCCTCCAGGGGCTCGGGGCGCTGCGGGTGCTGCTCTCCTCCGCCCTGCGCCGAGAGGACCCCGAGCTGGGCCGCCGCGCGATGAGCGACGCGATCGAGCAGATCGAGCGCGAGATCGCGAACCTGCGCGCGCTGATCACCGAGCTACGGCCCGCGGCGCTCGACGAGCTCGGGCTCGGTCCCGCGATCGAAGCGCTGCTCGACCGCCATCACGAGCAGGGCGGGCTGCAGATCGAAGCCGACATCGCGCTCGTCGCTGGCGAGGACGCGCGCCTCGGAGGCGAGCTCGAGACGACCGTCTACCGGCTCGTGCAGGAGGCGATGACCAACGTCGTCAAGCACGCCCGGGCGAGCAACGCGCGCGTCTGCGTCGCCGGGGCGAGCGGCCAGCTGCTCATCGAGGTTCGCGACGACGGCGTGGGCTTTGATCCCGGCGCGCGCGAAGGCGGGTTCGGACTAACGGGCATGAACGAGCGCGTCAGGCAGGTGGGCGGCGC
>DATBCA010000366.1:0-1646 GCA_036270715.1 Solirubrobacteraceae bacterium | reverse complement strand
CCGAAGACGGCGAAGGGGCGCAGGTCGACGTGGCGGGGCACGAGCCTGCCGCCGTCGCCGACGGTGGGCATGGTCGAGAGGCGCACGAGCTCCTGAGCGATCCACTTGTCGGGTCGCGCGCGCAGCACGTCGCGCATGCGCTCGATCTCCTGCTCGCCGGCGTGCGGGCCGATGAGCACGCCGCGCCCGCCGGACTCGCCGGTGGGCTTGATGACGAGCTCGTGCACGCGCGCGAGGACGTGCTCGAGCTGCTCGGGGTCGGAGAGGAGGTACGTGCGAACGTTCTCCAGCAGCGGCTCCTCGCCGAGGTAGAAGCGGATCATCTCGGGGACGAACCGGTAGACGGCCTTGTCGTCGGCTACGCCGGTGCCGAACGCGTTGGCGATCGCGACACTGCCGGCGCGGTACGCGCGCACGAGGCCGGGCACGCCGAGGAGCGAGTCGGAGCGGAACTCGAGCGGGTCGGCGAAGTCGTCGTCGAGGCGCCGGTAGACGGCGTGGGCGCGCTCGAGCCCGCGCGTGGTGCGCATGTACAGGACGTCGTCGCGGACGACGAGGTCGGACGCCTCGACGAGCTCGACGCCCATCTGGCGCGCGAGGAACGCGTGCTCGAAGTACGCCGGGTTGGCCGGCCCGGGCGTCCACACGACGACCGTCGCCTCGCTCTCGGCGGAGGGGGCGACGGAGCGCAGCGCGCGCAGCAACAGCTGCGGGTAGTGGTCGACGGGTCGCACGCGGTAGGAGCCGAACAGCTCGGGCACGAGGCGCGCCATCGCGGCGCGGTTCTCTAGCACGTAGGAGACGCCTGAGGGCACGCGGACGTTGTCCTCGATCACCTTCCACGTGCCGTCGCAATCGCGCACGACGTCGCAGCCGGCGACGTGCGTGTACACGCCGCCGGGCGGGCGGATGCCGTGGACGGCGCGCGCGAAGTGCGGGCACCAGGCGACGAGCCGCCAGGGGACGATGCCCTCGCGCACGATCTCGCGCGCGTGGTAGACGTCGTCGACGAAGGCGTTGAGCGCGCGGATGCGCTGGGCGAGCCCGCGCTTGACGATCCGCCACTGCTCCGCGCTGACGACGCGCGGGACGAGGTCGAGCGGGAACGGCCGCTCACGCGCGCTGCGCGGCTCGCTCGCGCCGGCGGTCTCGAACGTGATCCCCTGGCGCATGAAGCTCGCCTCGCGTCGCCGGCCCGCGTCGAGCAGACCCTCGGGGCCGAGCCGCGCGAGCTCTCCAACGAGCGCCGCCGCGGTCTCGCGCGGGGTCCCGTCGGGCTCGAACAGCTCGTCGAAAAACGGCGCTCGAGGTCGATAGCCGCCTTCGGCGGCGTGCGGGTCGCGCGCTGCGGCGACGGGCGTGGCCCCTTCGTCTTCAGCGCCCGCGCCCGCGTGCGGCGGTGATGCTCGCGAGATCACCAGCGAAGTCTCTCGGCAGCGCGCGCGAAATCCGTTGGACCGCTGGCGAAAGATGGACGTTCTAGTGTCTACGCGGTGGCGGAGAGCGCGGACGCGGGCAACACGGCGCCGTCGGGAGCGGATGCGGGCGGCGCGAGCGTGGTGCCGAACGCTGACAGCGGCGGCGCGAGCGCGGCGGCGGAGGCTGACACCAGCGACACGAGCGCCGCTGCGGACGCGGACGCCGCA
>DATBCA010000365.1:0-3215 GCA_036270715.1 Solirubrobacteraceae bacterium | reverse complement strand
ACTCGCGCTCGCATTCGTGGAGCGGGCGGCAGTTTGGTCTTGAGCGTGTTCCGACGCCTGCCCGCGAGGGACGATCGGCGTGTTCGTATGCGAGCGTGCCGACGGCTGTTTGGGCTTGCGCGGCTGCGGCGTGTGCGCGCGCGGCGGAGTGCCATGGGCGCGCGTGCCCTTGCGCGCGGCCGCTGGAGCGCCGTGAGCGCGAACCCCGTTGGCGCCTTCGGCGCCGCGTGCCGATGCTCCCGGCGACGCCGCGACCGGCGCCGCGGCGCTGACCGGCGCCCGGGCTGCTGTGCGGTGCCGGGCGGTCGCGTGGGACCCGCGCGCGTGCGCGTTCGCAGCCGCGGGCGATCCGCCTTGCTGCGTGCCGGCGGCGCCGCGCGAATGGTGCGCTGCCGCGCCGTTCGCGCGGGCGTGCGCGGGTGTTCGGTGGTGCACGGCGGGACCCGAGGCGAGGTGGGCGGCGCCGGCGCCGAGCGCGGCGGCGAGGGCGAGGCCGGTGACGCCCTTGAGCGCGAGCGAGGACGCGCCGCCCTTCGCGGCCACGAGCGCGGGTCCTGCGGCGACGGACCCCGCGTGCGTGCCCGCGCCCGACCCAAGGAGGCCGGTCAGCACCGCGGCGGCCGCCGCTGCGGGTAGCGGGGGCGCGAGCGCGCGCAGGTCGCCTTCGCGGGCGGAGATCAGCGACCTGAACTGCGTGCACGCGCCGCAGTCGCGCAGGTGCGCGCGCAATTTGCGCGAGCGCAGCGCGCGGCCGTCTCCGTCGGAGATCGCGTGGCGCACCTCCTCACACGACATCGCGCGCCCCTCCGCGTAGGCGTGCAGAGAGCCGCGCGCTTCGAAGAGGCTCTGCTTCACGGCCGAGCTCGACATGGACATCGCGGCTGCGACCTCGGCGATCGAAAGACCGCTGAGCTCGCGCATGAGCAGAACAGAGCGCTGTCGCTCGGGGAGCGAGTGGATGTCCGCGACGAGCGCCGAAAGCCGGGCGCGCTCCTCGACCGCGCCCTCGACGGTATGCAACGACGGCAGCTCGGCCTCCGGCAAGGCCTCTCCGGGCCGGCGCCGCCGCAATACCGTGATCGACTCGTTGTGCGCGATGCGGAACAGCCACGGCCGCACCGCGATCTCGCGCTCGCGCGCACGCAGCGCGGCGAAGGCGCGCTCGAACGTGCTCTGCAGCGCGTCGCGAGCATCGTCGGGCACGCGCACGATCGACAGGCACAGGCGGTAGAGCGGCTGGTGATGGCGCTCGTAGAGCGCGGCGAATGCTCGCGCGTCGCCCTTCCCCGCAAGTCGCGCGAGCCGCTCGTCGCTCGCGCGGCGCAGCATCAGGCCCGCGCTGCCCGACGAGCTGCGGGAATCGTGCGTCTCGGCCATATCTCACATATCGACAGACGCCCGAGCTGACTGGAAGTCAGGCATTATCGGCGCGCCTGGCATAGCATTCTCGCGCGATCACGGGCGCGGCTCACATTCGCACAGCGGAGGCGACGGACGCGGTGGCATGCGCGGCGGTCTACGCGCCGTATGTGCTCGAGGGCGCAACGTCGTTCGAGGAGACCGCGCCGACGGCGCAGGAGATGGCCGCGCGCATAGCGACGGCGCACCTGTGGCTGGTGGCCGAGATCGGCGGGCGAGTCGTGGGCTTCGCGTACGGTGACCGCTTCCGTTCCCGTTCGGCATACCGGTGGGCGGCGGAAGTGTCGGTGTACATCGACCGCGACCACCACGGCCGCGGCATCGGCCGCGCGCTTTACGTCGAGCTGATCGCCGCGCTCGACGACGCGGGCTTTTGCACACTGTGCGCGGGCATCACGCAGCCGAACCCGGCGAGCATCCGCCTGCACGAATCGCTCGGTTTCACGAACGTCGGCACGTACACCCGAATCGGCTTCAAGCGCGGAAGCTGGCATGACGTGCTGTGGCTGAAACTCGATCTGGTCGAGGGACAGGGGAGCGTGCCGGGACCGCTGCGCAAGCCGGCGCTGCGCGGCGACCGCGCCGCCGAGGACTGACATCGCTCGCGGCTCTACGCTGACGGTCGAGTGGTACCCGCGACCAACGCCGCTTCGGACGTCCGAGCGATCCGCGCGCGCATCGAGGGATACGTGCACGGGGTGGGCTTTCGCGACGCGACGCTCCGGCGCGCACGCGCGCTCAGCGCGTTGGGATGGGTGCGCAACGCCGACGACGGGAGCGTGCTCGTGCACGCCGAGGGCCCGCGGCCGGCGATCGAACAGCTGGTGGAGTTCCTGAAGGAGGGACCACGCGGAGCGCGCGTCGCTGGAGTGAGCGTCGAGGACACCGCGGTCGAGGGACACGAGCAGTTCGCTATCCGGGGCGTGAGCGCCGGCGCGTTCGTCGTGCGCGAGCACGCGGCCACGACGCGCCACTTCGACATGCGCCTGCAGGTCGGCTCGACGATGCGCTCGTGGGCGGTCCCCAAGGGCCCCTCGATGGATCCCGCCGTGAAGCGCCTCGCCGTCGAGGTGCCCGACCACGAGCTCGAAGCGGGCGATCTCGAGGGAGCGACCGGCGCGGGCGGGGTGATCGTGTGGGACCGCGGCTCCTACGAGCAGGGAGGCCGCGTCCCGTGGCCGGAGGCGCTCGAGCGCGGACACGCCGTGTTCGTGCTGCACGGGCACAAGCTACGTGGTGGGTTCGCGCTGCAGCGCACGCGTCCCGGAGCCAAGCCGCAGTGGCTGCTGGTCAAGCGCCGCGACGACGAGGCGCGGCCGGGCTCTGACGTGACCGCGCAGGAGCGCGCGTCCGTCGTCAGCGGGCGCACGCTCGACGACGTGCTCCGCGACGGTTAGCCGCACAACCGCGGCCGGGGGAACTCAGCGGCGCGAGAGCACGACCACGGGGATCTCGCGGTCGGTGCGCGTCTGGTATTCGTCGTATGCGGGCCAGACCTCGGTCATGAGCTTCCACAGCCGCTCGCGCTCGGTGCCCTGCGCGACCTCCGCGCGCACGGGGATCACCTCGTCCTTGACCTGGATCGTCGGCTCGGGGTCGGCCATCAGGTTCTCGAACCACAGCGGGTTCGCGGGCCAGCCGCCCTTGGAGGCGACGAGCACCCAACGACCGTCGTCGGTGCGGTGGATGAGCGGCATCGTGCGCTCCTCGCCCGACTTGCGACCCTTGGCGTTGAGCAGCAGGATCGTCGCGCCCTTCCAGTTGTACCCGCGCTCGCCACCGGTCTCGCGGTACAC
>DATBCA010000364.1:0-1866 GCA_036270715.1 Solirubrobacteraceae bacterium | reverse complement strand
CACGTCGCCGCCCCGGTCGCGCTCGTCGGCGTCGGCGCGGGGCGCGAGCAGGTGATCTGGACGGGCGCTGCCGACGAGACGCTGTTCGTGCCCAACGGAGCGACGCCGACCGCTCGCTGACGCGCGCGCCGTCAGGCGACGTGTGCCGGTGCCGTGCCCGCCGCGAACGGCGGCGGCGCGGCGTCCCTGAGCACCGCGAGCATCGCCTCCGACGCGGGGCTCGCCAGCGCGCTCGCGAGCCGGGCGGCGTACGCGCGGCGAACGGGCGCGGCGCGCCCGAGCGAGAATGCGACGACGTCGCGGTGGCGGCTCCCGAGCGCCAGCGCGGGGAGCAGCGTCACTCCGGCCCCGCGCGCGACGAGCGCCTGGCTCGTCGCGATCTCGTCGACCTCGAACGCCACGCGCGGCTCGAAGCCCGCGGCGCGGCACGCGCGCAGGATGATCTCGTGGCAGAGGTCGCGCTCGGTGGTGTTGATCCAAGCCTCCTGCGCGAGCGCCGCGAGCTCGACGACGCCCGCGCGCGCGAGCGCGTGGCGCTTTGAGACGACGGCCGTGTAGTGGTCGTCGAACAGGTGCGCGAGCTCGAGCTCGTCGCCGAGCGCGCCCGTCGGCGGATCGAGGTCGTAAACGATCGCGAGGTCGAGCTCGCGGCTCTCCAGTCGCGCGCTCGCTTCCGCGGGCTCCATCTGCACGAGGTGCAGCTCGATGTCGGGGTGGCGGCGGTGGAAGATCTCGACCGCGGTCGGCACGAGCGTCGCGCCCGCGCTCTCAAACGCCGCGAGGCGCAAACGGCCCGAGCGTGCGTGCACGTATGCCGAGAGGTCGCGTTCGGCCTGCGCTATGCGCCCGAGGATCGCGTCGGCGTGCGCAAGCAGCAGCTCGCCCGCCTCGGTCAGGCGCGTGCGCTTGCGGTCGCGTTCCAGGAGCGACGCGCCGGTTTCGCGCTCGAGCGCGGAGATCTGCTGACTGACCGCCGATTGCGTGTACGACAGCGCGTCCGCCGTGGCCGTGAACGATCCGCGCCGCGCGAGCTCGCGGAAGACCGACAGGCGCGCCGGGCTGAGCATAAGCACAGCTTATCTATCTCCTAGCAAGAGTACTTGCACTTATGCACTTCGTCAGCCACCATCGCTGCATGTACGAGATCGCCCACAACCAGACGGCCGAGCGCGACGGGACGTCCGCCGGAGCGCCGCCGGCGGCTGGGGCGATCGTTCCCGCCGGCGCCGTCGCGGACATCGACAACCTCGTATTGCGCGTTGCCGGCTCCGACGACGGAGGCTCGATCGACGAGCTCGCCGAGCGGGCGGGCGGCGCCCGGCGCCCGGCGGGCGCGCTGATGCTCGCAGCGGTCGACGGCAGGGTCCTCGCGGCCGCGTCGATGTCGCGCCGCGAAGCCGTCAGCGAGCCGACGCTTTCGGGCCTCGCCGCGCGCGCGGTCGTCGAGTACGCGCTCGCGAACCTCGAGCGCCGCGGGAGCCTCCCGCGGCGGGCCGCCTGACCACGCGGCTCCGGTCCGCCCCGCGCAGCCGCTGCATCGCGCTCCACGCCCGCTTCCCGCGTACGGATAGCCTGGCGTGGAGCATGAGCACCGATCCCGGCTCGGCGCCGTACCTCGAGGCGCTCTGCGACTACGCGGCCAAGAATCCTGCGCGTCTGCACGTCCCCGGCCACAAGGGCGGCGTGGGCGCCGACCCCGAGCTCCTCGATGCGCTCGGCGAGCGGGCGCTGCGCCTCGACATCCCCGCGCTCACCTACGGCGTCGACCTCGGGCCCCTGCCGACGCCCTTCGAACGCGCGCAGGAGCTCGCCGCGCGCGCGTGGGGCTCGCGCCGCGCGTGGTTCCTGATCAACGGCGCCTCGCAG
>DATBCA010000363.1:0-10070 GCA_036270715.1 Solirubrobacteraceae bacterium | reverse complement strand
CCAGTCCCATCCAGCTGCCGAGCCGGTTGGCGATGTACGCGGCGATGATCCTTTGCTGCCGCCGTGAGGCCAGCGCGGCGTAGACTCCCGGCAGTCGCGGCACGAGCGTGAAGCTAGCGCTCCCGCGCATGCCGGTCGAGGCATGCACGTGGGTTGGCGGTCCCGGAGCCGGGACCGCGGGGGCGCTCGAGCGCCGCCCCGCGCGACTCGATGTGGCGTGCGGTCAGTCGCGCTGGAGCGCTTGCACCTTGAGGCTCACGGTGGGCAGCTCCGGGTGGCGCTGCCGGAGGGTGAGCATGAACTCCTCCGCCGCGCCTTCCTCGAGGTCACCGCTGAAGATCACCATCCGGCATTCGGGCGAGCGCGCGAGCACCTCCCAGAACGCGCCTGCCTCCTGGAAGCGTGTGCCGTCCGGCAGCGTCTGTGCGAGCTCGTCCAGGACTGCTGCGCGCTGCGCCAAATCCGCGCCGGCGACGAGGATCGGAGGCACCTCGCCGGCGTCCGTCGCGGCCGACGGGCGCAGCGAACGCGAGACGCCGGGGCGTCCGTCGGCGAGCGCGATGCCTGACATTCGAGAGATGATGAGGACTCGACGGCCAGGTGTCTGTCGGCGAAAGGTGCCGACCTTGTCGTCCCAAACGTGCCGAGTAGTGTCGTCCTCCGCGGACCTCGCGATCGGTCCAGGGCGCGCGCTAGCGTGTCCGGCGATGGAAACGCACGGCCAGGCCGCGAAACGGCCCATCGACGTGATCATCGCCGACGACCACTCGGTCGTCCGCGACGGGATCCGCACGGTGCTCGAACGCACCGAGGGAGAGTTCCGCGTAGTCGGCGAGACCGCCGACGTGCCGAGCACGATCCGCGAGGTTCGCGAGCTGAAGCCCGACCTGCTCACGCTCGACCTGACGATGCCCGGCGGGTCGAGCCTCGGCGCGCTGCCCGCGTGCTTCATCGCGCACCCGACGCTCGCCGTCGCGATCCTCACCATGCGCGAGGACCCCGAGTACGCGCGCCAGGCGCTGCGCGCGGGCGCGAGGAGCTACGTCCTCAAGGAGGCCGACCCGCCCGAGCTCCTACAGGCCTTTCGCATTGCAGTCGCCGGCGGCAACTACCTGCACCCGCGCCTCGGCGCACTGATGGCGACGGGCCAGGAGAATCCCACCGACGGCGTCGCCCTGTCCGAGCGCGAGCAGGAGGTAGTGCGGCTGATCGCCAACGGCTACACCAACCCGCAGATCGCCGAGCAGCTGCACGTCGCCGAGCGCACCGTCAAGACGTACCGCGCACGTGCGATCGAGAAGCTGGGCTTTTCCTCGCGCGCCGAGATCACGGCTTACGTGCGGCGCGTCGGGCTCGCCGACTGACCGCTGCTACTGCGTGACGGGCGCCACGGGGCG
Source organism: Solirubrobacteraceae bacterium (assembly GCA_036270715.1). Lineage (GTDB taxonomy): Bacteria > Actinomycetota > Thermoleophilia > Solirubrobacterales > Solirubrobacteraceae > Palsa-744. Next base: position 8,673 of record DATBCA010000363.1, on the reverse strand, counting down.
GCTGTCCGCGAGCGCCGCCGCGCGGCGCGCGAGAGGCACGAGCAGGCGAACCCGCGTTCCGCGCTCGGGCGCCGGCCCTAGCTCGAGCTGCCCGCCGACGAGCTCCGCGCGCTCGCGCATCCCGCCCATGCCGAAGCCGCCCTCGAGGCCGTCCCCGCGTGGCCCCAGGCGCTCGGCGCCGGGAAGGCCGCGCCCGTCGTCGGTGACCGATGCCTCGAGCACGCCGTCCCGCTCGGAAACCTGCACCACGGCCCGGCTCGCTTCCGCGTGACGGCTCACGTTCGTGAGCGCCTCCTGGACGATGCGGTAGATCGTGCCCTCGAGCTCGGGATCGAGGCGGCGCTCCTCGGCGCCCGGCTCCCCCGCGGCTCCCGGGAGGTCGATTTCGATGTCCACGTCGAGGCCGTCGATCGCCTGCGCGCGGCGCGCCAGCGCCTGCAGCGCGGCGGCAAGCCCGAGGTCGTCGAGCGCCGCCGGCCGGAGCTCGGTGATCAGGTGACGCAGCCCGTCGATCTCGTTGCCGAGACCCTCGAGCGCGACGTTGACCGCGTTCGCGAGCTTCTCCGGATCGCCCTCGTCGCGCGCGTGGGCCAGCGCGAGCCGCAGCGCGCCGATCCCCTGAATGCTTTCGTCGTGGATCTCGCGCGCCCAGCGCGTGCGCTCGCGCTCGCGTGCTTCGTTGCCGTAGCGCAGGCGCCGGAGCTCGGTCGTGCGGACCTCCTCGATTCGCCTACGTAGATCCGCCGCGAATGCCGACATGTCGCTCCGGTTTTTGTCGTTGAAGGCGCCGTCGCTGCGAAGCGCGACGATCATCCCGGCGCGCTCGCCCTCGATCGCGAGCGGCTCGATCAGCGCCGAACGCGCCTCCAGGCCGAGCTCGTGAAGCCAGGCCGCGTCCTCGCCGCGGGGCCCGTCGAAGGAGAGCGAGCGTTCGCTGTGGTAGAGCTCGCCGAGCGCGCTGCCCTGCGCCGGGACGATGTTCAGCCGCGGCCGCCGCTCGCCCTCGGACGCCACCACGCGCAGCTCGGACTCCTGCTCGATCACGATCAGGAGCGTTCCCGCGTCGAGCAGGCGCTGCCCGCGGACGGCCGTGAAGCGAATCAGCCAGAGCTCAGATTCGGGGAGCATGGGTGGATTATGCAGTGGGGGGCCGACCGAGCGCCGGTGGCGAGGCGCCGGAGAGCGCTCCGTCGCCGCCGCCGTCGGGGCGGCGACTCGCCGCGCGCGCGCGCTCGAGCAGCTCGTCGCCGCTCTCCTGCGGTCGCCACGTCGCAAGGCCGATCGATATGTCAAGCGGACGGCGCTCGCCCTCGGCTTCGACCTTGATGGTGCGCAGGCGCGCGAGCGCGCGCCGAGCGACCAGCTCCCCGCGCGGCCCGTCGGCGCCGGGGAGCATCACGAGCAGCTCGAACTCGCTCGGACGCCCCACGCGGTCGAAGCTGCGCAGTTGCGGCGCGAGCGCGTGGCCGATGTAGGTCAGCGTCTGCTCGGTCAGCTCCTCGCCGTGCTCGCGCGCGAGCTCGCCGAGGTTGCCGACGGTCACGAGCAGGCAGCTGAGGGGCGTGCCGTGGCGGGCCGAGCGGTTGATCTCCTCCTCCAGGCGCTCGCCGACCGCCGCGGCCGACAGCGGCGCGGAGCGGTCTTTGCCCGCGGGGGGCGCCGCGGGCGGCTCTTCGTTGTTCTCGAAATCGCTGGCAGCCATGCCGTCTCGTCAGCTCGCCGCTCGTCGGGGTAGCTTGCAGGGCGGTCCGTCGCCACCTGGCGGACGACAGACTACGCACACTTATCGTCATCTGCGGCATCCGTCTGGAGCGGAGTCGTTGCACGCCGCGAACGGCACGGGCCCGAGATCCATCGGGGGCCGTTGCTTGAATCGTCTCGTGCTCAGCGAGCTTTCCGTCGAGAACCTGCTGCTGATCGAGCGGGCTCGCCTGCGCCTCGCGCCCGGCCTCAACGTCCTCACGGGAGAGACCGGCGCGGGCAAGACGGTGCTCGCCCACGCGCTCGATCTGCTGCTCGGCGGGCGCGCGCGGGCGTCGATCGTCCGCCCGGGCGCGCAGGAGGCCTACGTGGAGGGCATCTTCGAGCTTCCACGCGATCTCGCAGGCGTGCTCGCCGAGGAGCTCGACCCCGAGCTCCGCCTGCGGCTCGAGGAGGGCGGCGGCGAGGTGGTCCTCTCGCGCCGCGTGGGCGGCGACGGCCGCACGCGGGGTTACCTCAACGGCCGCGCGTGTGCGATCGGCGAGATGCGCACACTCGGCGGCGCGCTGATGTCGTTCTACGGGCAGCACGAGCACCGCAGGCTCACGATCGCCACCTCCCAGCGCGCGCTCCTGGATGGGTACTGCGGCCACGAGCACGAGGAGCGCGTGCGCGCCTGCGCGCGTGCGCATGCGGACGCGCTCGCACTGCGCGCGCGCGTCGAGGCGCTCGATGCCTCCGAGCACGAGCGCGCGCGGGAGCTCGATCTGCTCGACTACGAGCTCGCAGAGATCGACACGGCGGAGGCGGACCTGGCCGCCTACGATCGGCTGCTCGGCACCCGCGAGCGCCTGCGCCGCCTGGGGGAGCTGCGCGCGGCCACCGCAGCCGCGGCCCACGCGCTCGATTCGCCCGACGACGCCGGGCCGCCGGGTGCCGGGGGCGCGCTCGGAAGCGCCGCGGCGGGCCTTGAGGCGCTCGCAGGGGTCGATGAGCGCCTCGACGCGCTCGCCGAGCGGCTGCGCGCGATCGCGATCGACTCGGCGGACGTCGCGACCGAGCTGCGCCGCTACGCCGACGATCTCGACCACCCCGCCGGCGAGGGCGAGGGCGAGGCGGTCGGCGGCGCTGCCGATCGGCTCGACGGCCTTGAAGAGCGCCTCGAGCGCGTCGAGCGGCTCGCGCGCAAGCACGGTGGCGGCGTGGAGGCGGTGCTCGCACACCGCGAGCGCTCGCTCGCGCGCCGCGCGGAGCTTCGCGGAGCGGACGCGACGGCGGGCGAGGACCGCGCGCGCCTGCAGCGTGCGCTCGACGCGCGGAAGCGGCTGGCGAACGCGATCGGCACCGAGCGCCGGCGATTCGCTCCGCTGCTCGCCGAGGGCGTGGCCCGCCAGCTCGATGCGCTGGCGATGCCGGAGGCCTCTTTCGACGTCGAGCTGCGCGCGTGCGAGCCCGGACCCACGGGCTCCGACGAGGTCGAGTTCGTGCTCGCCCCCAACCCCGGCGTGCCCCCGGGGCCGCTGCGGGATATCGCCTCGGGCGGCGAGCTCTCGCGCGTGATGCTCGCGATCATGGCCGTCGCGGCCGCGCCGGCCGCAGCGACCCCGACGCCGAGACCCGCGCCGCCGGCGCGCGCCGCGCCGCGCCGCACGCTCGTCTTCGACGAGGTCGACGCGGGCATCGGCGGGCTCGCCGCGCGCGCGGTCGGCGAGCGGCTGCGCGATCTCTCAGCCTCGCGGCAGGTCGTGTGCATCACGCACCTGCCGCAGGTCGCCTCACTCGCCGAGCGCCACTTCTCGATCGTCAAGGACAGCTCGCTGCGGCCTGCGCTCGCGAGCGTGCACGAGCTCGCGCGTGCCGACGTCGTCTCGGAGCTCGTACGCATGCTCGGCGCCGACGCGGACGACAGCGGCGCGCGGCGCCATGCGCGCGAGCTGTTGCGCGCGGCCTGAGCACGCCCGCTATGCGCTGCCCGCGGCCGGCGCCGGATTCGAGCTGCGGACTCCGTCGGCACGGAGGCTAGACTCCGAGCGCAGGCCTTTATGAGGATGCATTACTCCGACCGCCACGCGAAGGTCCCAAGCGAGACACGCTTCATCTTCGTGACCGGCGGGGTGGTCTCGTCGCTGGGGAAGGGAATCGCGGCGTCGTCGATCGGGCGCCTGCTCGTCTCGCGTGGCCTGACGGTCGGCCTTCAAAAGTTCGACCCGTACATCAACGTCGACCCGGGGACGATGTCGCCGTACCAGCACGGCGAGGTCTTCGTGACCGAGGACGGGGCGGAGACCGATCTCGATCTCGGCCACTACGAGCGCTTCACCGACGCGAACACGAGCCGCGCGTCGAACGTCACGGCGGGCGGCATCTACGACACGGTGATCCGCCGCGAGCGCCGCGGCGACTATCTCGGGGCGACCGTGCAGGTCGTGCCGCACATCACCGACGAGATCAAGCAGCGCATAGCGCTGATCGCGGAGTCCAGCGACGTCGACTTCGTGATCACCGAGATCGGCGGAACTGTCGGCGACATCGAGTCGTTGCCGTTCCTCGAGGCGATTCGCCAGTTCCCCGTCGACGTCGGGCGCAGGCGCTGCCTGTACATCCACCTCACGCTCGTACCCTTCATCGGCCACGCCGGCGAGCTGAAGACGAAGCCGACGCAGCACTCGGTCAACGAGCTGCGACGCATCGGCATCGCGCCCGACATGGTCATGTGCCGCTCCGAGAGCGCGCTGTCGACGGACATCCGCAAGAAGATCGCGCTGTTCGCGAGCCTTCCTCTCGCTGCCGTCGTGTCAGCGAGCGACGTCGAGAACATCTACAGCGTGCCGCTGGTGTTCCGCGACCAGGGCGTCGACGACTTCATCCTCGACCACTTCGGCCTCGAGGCGCCCGAGCCCGACCTCGCGCGCTGGGAAGAGCCGATCGTGCGCGCGGCGCGCGCGAACGGCGCCGTGCGAATCGCGCTCGTCGGCAAGTACGTGCAGCTCGAGGACGCCTACCTCTCGGTCTCCGAAGCGCTCCGGCACGCGGCCTCGCTGCGCGACTTCAGGGTCGAGATCGACTGGGTCGACTCCGAGCTGATCGAGGGACCGGACGCAGCCGGCGCGCGCGAACGGCTCGCGAGTGCCGACGGCGTGCTCATCCCCGGCGGCTTCGGCGGCCGCGGGATAGAGGGCAAGATCGCGGCTGCGCAGATCGCGCGCGAGCGGGAGATCCCGTTCCTGGGCATCTGTCTCGGCATGCACGTCGCCGTCGCGGAGTTCGCGCGCCACGTCGCGGGCATGGAGGGCGCGAACTCGACCGAGATGGACGTCGAGACGCCGTATCCCGTGATCGACCTGCTGCCCGAGCAGAAGGAGGTCTCCAACCTTGGTGGGACGATGCGCCTCGGGGCCGATCCCGTGAAGCTCCACGCGGGCTCGCGGGCGCGCGACATCTACGGCGAGGCGGTGGTGTACGAGCGCCACCGGCATCGCTACGAGGTCAACAACCTCCTGCGCAAGCGCCTCGAAGCGGCGGGGCTGCGGATGTCCGGAACCTCGCCCGACGAGCGCCTCGTCGAGATGGTCGAGCTCACCGAGCACCCGTTCTTCGTCGCCTCGCAGTTCCATCCCGAGTTCAAGTCGCGACCCGAGCGCCCGGCGCCGCTGTTCCGCGAGTTCATCGACGCGGCTCTCGCGCGCAGGGAGCGCACGCACCCCGCGCGCGCTCCGCGCGCCCGCCAGGAGGGCGTGCCCGCACAGCCCGAGCTGCTGTGACGGCTGAGGCCGCGCTCGGCGGGAGCTCCGCGCCCCGAGCCGCCGCCGGGCGCCCCGCGGCGCCGCACACGCGACGCTACCTGCGCGAGATCTTCGTCGAGCTGTGCCGCATCGACAGCAGCTCGGGCAACGAGCGGGCGTGTGCCGAGCGGGTGCGCGCCGAGCTCGCCGCCGTCGGGGTCGAGGTCGTCGAGGACTCCTCGCAGGGGCAGACAGGCTCGAACAGCGGCAACCTGCTCGCGCGCATTCCCGCGCGCGACGCGCAGCGTTGCGTCCTTCTGTGCGCGCACCTCGACACCGTCCCCGCGCTCGCGCAGCTCGAGCCCGTGCTCGTGGAGGGCGTATATGAGAACGCGAACGAGGGGATCCTCGGGGCCGACAACAAGGCAGCCGTCGCGGTGCTGCTCGCGCTCGCGCGCCAGTTCGCGCGCGACGGCGCGCCCGTGGACCTCGAGCTGCTGTTCACCGTCGGGGAGGAGGTCGCGCTGGCGGGCGCGCGCGCGTTCGACGCCTCGGTCCTGCGGGCGGACTTCGGCTACGTGTTCGACCACGCCACGCCGATCGGCGAGGTGATCGTCGCCTCGCCGTCGCATTTCCGCATCGACGCCGCCTTTCGCGGCACGGCCGCACATGCGGGGATCCGCCCGCAGGACGGCCGCAGCGCGATCCTCGCGGCCGCGCGTGCGATCGCGGCGATGCCGCTGGGGAGCCTGGACGGTGGGGAGTCGAGCGCGAACGTCGGTCTCATCGACGGGGGCAGCGCGATGAATGTCGTCCCCGAGCGCTGCGCGATCGTCGCGGAGGTGCGCAGCCTGCGCGACGAGCGCGCGGAGGAGATCGTCGCGGAGGTGGTCGAACGCGTCCACCAGGCCGCGAACGCGCCCGAGTGCGAATGCGACGTCGACGTGGGCGTGCAGCGCATGTTCTCGGGCTACCGCCTGGCGGCGAGCACGCCCGCCGTGCGCGTGGCGGAGGCCACGCTCGCCGACTGCGGCTTCAGCCCGCGGCGCGTCACGAGCGGCGGAGCGTCGGACGCGAACGCGCTCATCGTGCAGGGCGTCAGCGTCGTCAACCTCGCGAACGGCACGGAGAGGAACCACGAGCCGGGCGAGCGCGTCACCGCGCAGGCGCTCGAGGACATGCTCGACGTGGCGCTCGCGCTGCTCGAGCACGCGCGCGGCTGACGAGCGCACGGCTGAGAGCGCCCGGCTGACGAGCGCGCGGCTGAGAGCGCGCGGATGACGCGGCGCAGCTGAGCGCGGCGCGGGTGGGCGCGGCGTGGGTGAACGCGCGCTTGCACGCAGAAAAGGAGCGCGGGCCGGCAAGGCGAAGCAGCAGGCGTGAGCACAACCGGGACGCCAGCGACCCCCGGGGCCGCGACGGCCGATGCGCGGCGGGCGATCGAGCCGCTGATCCTCGACTTCCTCGCGTACCTGGAGCTCGAGCGAGGACTGTCGCGCAACACGCTCGAGGCATACCGCTCGGACCTGCTGCAGTTCGGCGCGTTTCTCGACACGCGCCGCGTGGCCGCGCTCGAGGCGACGCACGCGGACCTCGCGGCGTTCCTCGCCGAGCTCGCGCGGGGCTGGTTGCCGGGGCAGCGGCAGGACCGCATCACGCCGCGTGCGCCCGCGGCGGCGGCGACGATCGGGCGCAAGGTCGCGTGCTTGCGCTCGTTCTACCGATACCTGCGCCGCGAGGGCGCGATCGCGCACGATCCCGCGGCGGAGCTGCGCGGGCCCCGCAAGAGCCAGCGCCTGCCGCGCGTGCTCTCGCGGGAGGAGGTCGCTCACCTGCTCGAGTCGCCCCGGGGCATGGAGCCGCTCGCGCTGCGTGACCGCGCGCTGCTCGAGCTGATGTACGCGTGCGGGCTGCGCGTGTCGGAGACGATCGCCCTGACGCTCGCGGACGTCTCCGACGAGGAGGCGCTGCTGCGCGCGCGCGGCAAGGGCGGCAAGGAGCGGGTCGTGCCCGTCGGGACGAAGGCGCTGCACGCACTGCGCGCGTACGTCGCGCGCGGGCGCCCGCTGCTGTATGACCGGTCGAGCAGCGGCCGGCGCAGCGAGCAGACGCTGTTCCTGAACAACCGCGGGGGACCGCTCACGCGACAGGGCCTCTACAAGATCATCCAGGGCCACGCCCGCAGCTCCGGGCTCGATGACAGGATGAGCCCGCACACGCTTCGCCATTCGTTCGCCACGCATCTGCTCGCCGGGGGTTGCGACCTGCGCTCGCTCCAGGAGATGCTCGGCCACGCCGACCTGTCGACTACGCAGGTGTACACGCACCTCTCCGCCGAGCGGCTCAAGGACGCGTACTTCTCCGCGCATCCGCGCGCGACCCGCTGAGCGAGGGCCGCCGCGGTGCACGCGAGCACGACCTGCAGGCGCGCGGTCGTCCTCGTGGTCGACGCGTGCGGCGTCGGCGCGCTGCCCGACGCGGCGGCGTACGGCGACGCGGGCACGAACACGCTCGCGCACCTCGCCGACGCCGTCGGCGGCCTGTGTCTGCCGACGCTCGAGAAGCTCGGGTTGGGGTCGATCGTCGAGCTCGCGGGCGTTCCGCCGGCGAAGGATCCGGTTCTGCACGGGCGACTGCATCCGCTCGGTCCCGGCAAGGACTCGATCACCGGCCACTGGGAGCTCATGGGAGTCGTGCTCGAGCGCGCGCTGCCGACCTACCCACGCGGCTTTCCGCCGGAGGTGATCGCACGCCTCGTCGCCGCGACGGGACACGAGCTGATCTGCAACGCGCCGCGCGACGGGATTGCCGCGATCGAGGAGTTCGGCGCCGATCACGTACGCACCGGCGCGCTGATCCTCTACACCTCCCAGGACTCCGTCCTGCAGCTCGCCGCGCACGTCGACGTCGATGCCCCGCAGCGGCTGTACGAGGCCTGTGCCGCCGCGCGCGCGGCGCTCACCGGCGAGCACGCGGTGGGGCGGGTGATCGCGCGGCCGTTTGCCGGCCGCGACGGGGCGTTCACGCGCACGGAGGGCCGTCGCGACCTCACGCTCACGCCGCCCGCTCGCAGCTACCTGCAGGAGCTGCAGGACGCGGGCGTCGCGGTTCACGCCGTGGGCAAGATCGCCGACCTGTTCGCGGGCGTCGGCGTGACGCGGTCGCATCCAGGGGCGAGCAACGCACGCGCGCTCGAGAGCGTCGACGAAGTGCTCACGCAGATCGATCACGGCCTCGTGTTCGCGAACCT
>DATBCA010000362.1:0-8961 GCA_036270715.1 Solirubrobacteraceae bacterium | reverse complement strand
TGGACCGAGCGCGCGGTCGCATACGCGGGCGCGCGATAGCCCAGGCGCGCGAGCAACGCGCCGAAGCGCCCGCGGTCCTCCGCGAGGTCGATCGCGTCCACGCTCGTGCCCAGCAGCGGCACGCCCGCCTGCACGAGCCCTGCCGCGAGCCTCAGCGGCGTCTGGCCGCCGAACTGCACGATCACCCCCTTCGGGCGCTCGACCTCGACAACCGCGAGCACGTCCTCGAGCGTCAGCGGCTCGAAGTACAGGCGGTCGGAGGTGTCGTAGTCGGTCGAGACCGTCTCGGGGTTGCAGTTGACCATCACGGCATCGCGCCCCGACTCGCGCACGGTCATCGCCGCGTGCACGCAGCAGTAGTCGAACTCGATCCCCTGGCCGATGCGGTTCGGACCCGAGCCGAGGATCACCACCGACTCGCGCTCGCCCCGGCGCACCTCGCTCGCGCGCGCGTGCGCGCGCGTCGCACCTCCGTTCGGTGAGCCGTCCTCGGGCCCGCCGCCGGGTAGAACTGCACGCGTCCCATCGGCGCCGTAGGCGCCCTCCCATCCGGAGTAGTAGTACGGCGTGCGTGCGGGGAACTCCGCCGCGCACGTGTCGACCGAGCGAAACGAGCGCTCGCCCGCGAACGGCTGGTCGGGCTCGAGCGCGAGCTCGCGCAGCTCGGAGAGAAACCAGGGGTCGATGCTCGTGCGCTCGCGCACCTCGGCGACCGCGACGCCGCGGCGGAAGAGCTCGAGCACCGTCTCGAAGCGCTCAGGACCGGGCGCGTCGAGGGTCGCGAGCAGCGACGCCTCGTCGGCTGCGAGCCCGCACGGGTCGATGTCGAGCTCGCGCGAGCGAAGCGCCTTGGCGAACGCCTGCTTGAAGGTCCTGCCGATCGCCATCGCCTCGCCGACCGACTTCATGTGCGTCGAGAGCGTGGGGTCCACGCCGGGGAACTTCTCGAACGCGAAGCGCGGCCACTTCACGACCACGTAGTCGATCGTCGGCTCGAAGCACGCGGGCGTGACCTGCGTGATGTCGTTCTCGATCTCGTCGAGGCGGTAGCCGACGGCGAGCCGCGCGGCGATCTTCGCGATCGGGAAGCCGGTCGCCTTCGACGCGAGCGCCGAGGAGCGCGACACGCGCGGGTTCATCTCGATCACGAGGATCTCCTCGGTGTCGGGGTTGACCGCGAACTGCACGTTCGAGCCCCCGGTCTCCACGCCGACCGCGCGGATCGCGCTGATCGCCTGGTCGCGCACGCGCTGGTAGACGCGGTCGGTGAGCGTCTGCTGCGGCGCGACGGTCACCGAGTCGCCCGTGTGCACGCCCATCGGGTCGACGTTCTCGATCGAGCAGACGATCACGACGTTGTCCGCGTTGTCGCGCATCACCTCGAGCTCGAACTCGCCCCAGCCGAGCACCGATTCGTCGAGCAGCACCTGGCCGATCGGAGACTTCTCGATCCCCAGCGCGACGATCCGTTCGAACTCGCCGCGCGTGCGCGCGATGCCGCCCCCGCGCCCGCCAAGCGTGAACGCCGGGCGCACGACGCACGGAAGGCCCACGTCGCCGAGCGCACCGAGCGCGTCGCCGAGGCTACTCGCGATCGCGCTGCGCGGCATCCGTAGGCCCGCGCCGTCCATCGCCTGGGCGAAGCGTTCGCGGTCCTCCGCGCGCGCGATCGCCTCGTAGTCGGCGCCGATCAGCTCCACCCCGAAGCGCTCGAGCGTGCCGTCGTCGTGAAGCGCCTTCGAGAGATTCAGCGCGGTTTGCCCGCCGAGCGTGCCGAGCAGCGCGTGCGGGCGCTCGCGCTCGATCACCTTCGCGACCGGCCCCGGCAGCAGCGGCTCGATGTACGTCGCGTCTGCGAACTCCGGGTCGGTCATGATCGTCGCTGGGTTTGAGTTGACGAGCACGACGCGATAGCCCTCCTCGCGCAGCACCTTGCACGCCTGCACGCCGGAGTAGTCGAACTCGGCCGCCTGCCCGATCACGATCGGGCCGGAGCCGAGGATCAGGATCTTCTCGATGTCGCTACGCCGCGGCATTCATCCTCTCCGAGCTACGCCGCGGCATGTTCGTCGTCGGATGCGGCGGGTTCGTCGTCGGCGCTCGCGGCCGCGGCGTGTCCGTCGTTGGCCGCCGTGCGCGCGTGCGCGCGTGCGCGCGTGCGCGAGGACTCGCCAATCCGCTCCAGGAACCGGTCGAACAGGTACAGGCTGTCGTGCGGCCCGGGACCGGCCTCGGGGTGGTACTGGACGGTCCCGCCGGGCACCTCGAGCAGCTCGAGGCCCTCGACCGTGCGGTCGTAGAGGTTCACGTGAGAGAGCGACGCCGCGCCGAAGTCCGTCTCCCAGCGCACCGGCTCGTCGGAGTCGATCGTGCGCGCGCCGCCCGGCCCGAGCGCCGCGAAGCCGTGATTCTGGGTCGTGATCTCCACGCGCCCGGTCTGCAGGTCCTTGACCGGGTGGTTCGCGCCGCGGTGCCCGAACGGCAGCTTGAACGTCTCGAGGCCGACCGCGCGGCACAGCAGCTGGTGTCCGAGGCAGATCCCCCACACCGGCTTTCGCCCTACGATCGCGCGCACCGTGGCGACGACGTGCCCCAGTGCCGCCGGGTCGCCGGGGCCGTTGGAGAGGAACACCGCGTCGGGGTCTTCGGCGAGCAGCTCCTCGGCGCTGCTCGTGCACGGGTGAAGCGCCACGCGCGCGCCGCGCGCGACCAGCTCGCGCACCATCGAGGCCTTGATGCCCGTGTCGAGCACCGCGATCAGCGGGCCGGGGCCGTCGCCGTGGCGGGTGGTCTCGCTCGGGGTCACGAGCGACGCGAGGTCCTGGCCCGCCATCGGCGGCTCGGCCTCGATCAGCTCGCGAGCCCGCGCGAGCGGGACCTCGGCCGCGAACAGGCCGCCGCGCATCGCTCCCGCGTCGCGGATATGGCGCACGAGCGCGCGCGTGTCGACGCCCGTGATCGCCTGCACGCCGCAGTCCGTGAGCCAGTCGAGCCAGCCGCGCTCGGCGCTCGGCGCGTCCTCGCGGTTGCACGCCTCGCGCATGATCGCCGCGCGCGCCCACACGCGCTCGGACTCCATCGCCTGCGCGCTCACGCCGTAGTTGCCGATGTGCGGGTAGGTGAACACGATCAGCTGCCCCGCGAACGACGGGTCGCTCATCGACTCCTGGTAGCCGGACATCCCCGTCGTGAACACCACCTCGCCGAGCGCGTCGCCGGGCGCGCCGCAGAGCTCGCCTCCGAAGCTCGTGCCATCCTCGAGCAGCACGTATCCACCGCGGCGATCCATCAAATGATGAGTTTCTGAATGGCCTTGAACTCGGGCGTACCCGCGCGTTCCAGCAGCTCGAACAGCGACGCCTCGACGGTGCTCACGACCGCGCCGGCGCGCTGCAGGCGCTCGAGCCCGCGCTCGTAGTCGATCGCGTGGCGCGACCCCACCGCGTCGGCCGGGACGTGCACCTCGACGCCGCGCGCGAGCAGGTCGTGCACCGTCTGGCTCACGCACACGTGCGTCTCGATCCCGCACACGATCGCCTGGTCGCGGCCGACGAGGTCGAAGCCCTCCGCGCGCACTGCGGAGAACACCGTCTTCTCGAGCGGCTGCTCGTCCTCGAGCCCGACCTCCGCCGCGGTGTGCCCGAGCCCTTTGGGGTACTGCTCGGAAACGATCGCCGGCACCTCCAGGATGCGCGCCGCCCGCAGCAGCTTGGAGCTCGCCGAGGCCACGCGGTCGAACGACGCGTAGGGGCGAAAACCCTCCTGCACGTCGACGACGACCAGCGCCGCGCGCTCGCGCGCGAGCAGGCTCATCGCGCCCCGACCGATCGAAGCTCGGCCAGCGCCGTCCGCTCCCGGTAGGCGAGCGCGCCCTCGCACAACGTCATCCGCACGCGGCCTGTGAGGCTGCGCCCGGCGAAACAGCAGCTCCCCGAGCGGCTCTCCCAGCCCTCCTCGCCCGCGACCCACTCCGCGGCGAGGTCCACGAGCGTGAGATTCGCGGGCTCGCCCGCCGCGATCGCCGGCGTCGGCAGCCCGAACAGCCTCGCCCCCGCGCTCATGCGCTCGACGAGCACGTCGAGCGCGAGCCTGCCCGTGAGCACGAGGTCGGTGTGGAGCGCCGCGAACGCCGTCTCCAGGCCCGTCGTGCCCATCGGCGCCTGCTCGAACGGGACCTCCTTCTCATCGCGCGCGTGCGGCGCGTGGTCGGTCGCCACGCAGTCGATCACGCCGGAGCGCAGACCCGCGACGAGCGCGTCGCGGTCCGCCGCGCTCGCGAGCGGCGGGTGCATCTTCATGTTCGTGTCCAGCCCGCGCACGTCGTCGTCGGTCAGCAGCAGATGGTGCGGCGCGACCTCGCCGCTGACGTCGAAGCCCGCGTCCTTCGCCGCCGCGAGCGCGAGCACGGACGCCTCGCAGCTCAGGTGCTGGAAGTGCACGCGCGCGCCCTCGTAGCCGGCGATCGCCGCGTCGCGCGCGACCATCGTCGACTCGCTCAGCGTCGGGATCCCGCGAACGCCCAGCGCCGCGCTGACCGCGCCCTCGTGCATGCTGCCCCCGCGCGAGAGCGTCTCGTCCTCCTCGTGCAGCGCGATCACCCCGCCGCACAGCCGCTGGTACTGAAGCGCCTTGCGCAGCACGGCCGCGCTCGCCACCGGCCGGCCGTCGTCGGTGAAGCCGCACGCGCCCTCCCGTCGCAGCTCCGCCATCTCCGTCAGCCGCTCGCCTTCGAGCCCCACCGTGATCGCCGCGAGGAAGCCCACCGACACGCGCGCCTCCCGCGCCGCCGTCTCGCGCACCGAGCCGAGAATCGCCGCCGAGTCGAGCACCGGCGAGGTGTTCGGCATCGCGAGCACCGCGCAGTAGCCCCCAGCCGCCGCCGCGCGCGTGCCCGAGGAGATGTCCTCCTTGTGCTCCTGCCCCGGGGTGCGCAGGTGCACGTGCGGGTCGACGAAAGCGGGCAGCAGGTGCGCCCCCGCGGCCTCGATCAACTCCGTCTCCGGATCCGCCGGCAGCGCGCCCGGCGCACCGATCTCGGCGATGCGGCCAGCGCGCACGCGTACGTCCGCGCGCTCGTCCAGGCGCGCGCGCGGGTCGAGCACGTGCGCGTCGCGCAGGAGCACGTCGACCGGCTCCAGCGCCGCGCGCACGAGCGGCGGCGTGCCCGCTCCGACCGGCTCGCTCATGCCGGCTGACCTTCGCGCAGGCGCTCCCCGCCGCGGCCGGGGACCGTCTCCGCGCTCGGGTCCGCCGCGTGCGCGTGGGCTCCCGCTAGCAGGTTGTAGAGCACGGCCATGCGCACCACGACGCCCGCCTCGACCTGTGCCGTGATGACCGCCTGCGGCGAGTCGACTACCTCTCCGGAGAGCTCCACGCCGCGGTTGACCGGCCCGGGGTGCATGAGCACCTGATGCGGCGACAGGCGCCGCGCGTTGATCTGGTAGAGCGCCGCGTACTCGCGCAGGGACGGCAGGTAGGTCTCGGTCATACGCTCGCGCTGCATGCGCAGCGCGTACACGACGTCGGCCGAGGGCAGCTCGTCGAGCGTGTAGCGCACCTCGCAGCCGAGCGCCTCGATCGCGCGCGGGATAAGCGTCGGCGGGCCCGCGACGGTGACCTTAGCTCCCATGCGCTGGAAGGCGATGATGTTCGAGCGCGCCACGCGCGAGTGCGCGACGTCGCCGACGATCCACAGCGACGCGCCGTCGATGCCGCCGAGGCGCTTTTTGAGCGTGTACACGTCGAGCAGCGCCTGAGTCGGGTGCTCGTGCTTGCCGTCGCCCGCGTTGACGATCGCCGCGGGGCACCACGTGCTCACGAGCTCTGCCGCGCCCGCCCACGGCGTGCGCAGCACGATCGCGTCGGGCTTGTGCGCGTTCAGCGTCAGCACGGTGTCCTTCAGCGACTCCCCCTTCTCGACGCTCGACCCGCTCGCAGCGAAGTTGACGACGTCCGCCGACAGGCGCTTGGCCGCGAGCTCGAACGAGCTGCGCGTGCGCGTCGAGGCCTCGTAGAAGAGGTTCAGCACCATCCGCCCGCGCAGCGCCGGCACCTTCTTGATGTCGCGATCGGAGACCTCCGCGAAGCGCGCCGCCTGCGCGACGATGCGCTCGATCGCCGCGCGGTCGAGGTCGCTGATCGACAGCAGGTGCTTCACGCCGTCGCCTGCATCGCGAGCGGCGCGATCGCCACCTCGTCGACGCCGTCGAGCTCCCGCACGCGCACGTACACGCGCTCGGACAGGGAGGTCGGGAGGTTCTTGCCCACGTAGTCCGGGCGAATCGGCAGCTCGCGGTGGCCGCGGTCGGCGAGCACGGCGAGCTGCACTCGCTCGGGCCGCCCGTAGTCGAACAGCGCGTCGATCGCCGCGCGCACGGTGCGCCCCGTGAACAGCACGTCGTCGACGATCACGACCGTGCGCGAGCTGACGTCGAAATCGATGTGCGAGGCGTGCAGGACCGGCGCGTCGGGCCTGCTCGCGACGTCGTCGCGATAGAAGCCGATGTCGAGGTCGCCGATCGGCACCTCGCGCTCGAGCAGCAGCTCGAGCTCCAGCTGCAGCCGGCGCGCGAGGAACGCGCCGCGGCGATGGATCCCGATCAGCGCCGGAGCCGGCGCTTCCGGATTGCGCTCCGAGATCTCGTGGGCGATGCGCGTGAGTGCGCGTTGTACATCGCCGTCCTGCAGCACGACCTTCTGGCCGCGTTCGTCCATCGTTTCCTTCCTGGCCTCACCGGACCGGGTTAAAGGATCGGCGCCAGCGTATCACCGCGCGGCGACGCTCTCCGCGCGTCGCTCCGCCGCCCGGATCAGGCGCGGGCCGCCGCGCTCGGGGAACGGCACCTCGATCGAGTCGAAGTCGCGCGGCACCTCCGTCGCGGGAAAGATCGCGCGCGCCTCCTCGCGCAGCTCGCCTCCCGAGTAGCGGCTCGAGACGTGCACGAGCGCGAGCATGCGCACGTCCGCATCCCGCGCGAGCTCCGCCGCCTGGCGCGCGGTGCTGTGCGTGAGCGCGCCCGCGCTCGCGGGACGGTGCGCGACGAGCTCGTCATCGAACGTCGCCTCGTGCACGAGCACGTCGGCGCGGTGCGCGGCCACGGCGAGCGCCTCGCAAGGGATCGTGTCCCCGGAGATCACCAGCTTGCGCCCCTCGCGCGGCGGGCCGAGGACCTGCTCGGGCGAGACGCCGCCGACCGCCTCCCCGCGCTGCAGGCGCCCGAAGTCCGGTCCCGGCGCGATGCCCAGCCCCTGCGCCGCCTGCGCGTTGAATTCGCCCGGCCGCTCGTCCTCGACGATCGAGTAGCCGAACGCGGCCAGCTCGCCGTGCACGACCGGAACCGCAGCGACGGCGTAGCCGTCGCCCGCGACCTCCTCCCAGCGCTCGAGCTCGCGCACCTCGAGCCGGTACGAGAGGCGCCCGATCGCCGTGCTCATCGCCGACAGCAGGCGCTGCAGGCCGACCGGCCCGTACAGCGAAAGCGGGCGCTCGCGCTCGCGCAGCGCGAACGACTTCAGCATCCCGGGCAGGCCGAGCCAATGGTCGGCGTGAAAGTGCGTGAGGAACACGCTGTCGACGTCGATCAATCCGACCGAGCGCACCATCTGGCGCTGCGTGCCTTCGCCGCAGTCGAACAGCACGCGCTCGCCGCCGCGCATCAGCAGCGCCGCCGGCAAGCCGCGGCGCGCGCTCGGCACGGCGCCGCCCGTTCCCAGGAAGAACAGCGAGAGGTCCACGCGCGTCACCGTATCGCGGGCCGCCCGCCGCGCGTGCGCGCGTACTCGTCGCCCGGGTCCGCGCGCATCTCGACGAGAGCGGCGCGCGCGCGTGTACGCGGGTGTGCGCTCGCTACGCGCGCCGGCGGCGCATCGGCGAGTCGAACGTCCGCGCTACGCCGCGACGTTCGACTCGCCTTGGGAGCGTCCAGCCCGCTGGGCCGCAGCGACCGGCGCGCATACCGTGCGTTGCGTCGGTCTTCATCCACGAGCGCCGTTGCGTACGACGCTCGATTTCTCCTCCGTATGACCCAGACCGGCGCGCTTCCCCGCGCCCCGCGGCCGGTGAGTGCGCCGGCACTGTCGGAATCGTGCATCCCAACGCATCCCGATCCCGCAATGACATTCTCACCGACCCTCCCATCGATGCCAACCCTATATGGGGGTAAACCCCTAGTCAACCCCCAATGTCGCAATTCTTAATGTTCAGCTTTGAGGAGGTTTGCGCCCCTCCGACGCGGCGGCCGCAACCACCTCTCCGCCATCCGCGACTTCGATCAGCACGGCCGTCTCGTCACGGCCGGTGTAGGCGTCGAGTAGCGACTCGATCGAGTCGAACGCGGGTTCGCGGCGGATGAACGCGATGTAGTCGTTCCACAGCTGCATGCGCGCGGGCGTCGCGCCGCGTGCGGGCCGGGCCAGGCGGTCGGCGATATCCGCGAACAGCCCGAGGTCCGCGTACACATGGCGAGGCTCGAGGAAGTCCATCGAATCGTGAACGGCGTCCCACTCGATCAGCACCGTCTGGCGGCAGAAGTGCGCCGTGCGGTTCGCGAGCTCGCTGTCGGTCGAGGGGTCGCACTTGATCCAGCGGCCGTCGATGAGCGCCGCCGCGTACACGTGCGTGGAGGTGCTCGACATGTACTGCGTGAGGAACGGCGCGCCGATGACGCCGAAGTATTCGCGCGCGTTGACGCTCAGCACGCCGTAGGCAGCGGGGATGCCCGCGCGGCGCAGCAGCGCGATCAGGAGGTTGGCCTTGTTCGTGCACATCCCCGCCCGCCGCTCGAGCGTCGTCGACGCCGAGACTCCCCACGGACCCAGCGTGTAGTGGATCTCGTCGCGCACGAACGCGAACGCGGCAGCCGCCACGGCGCGCTGGTCGCCCGCGCCGCTGCTCTCGACGATTTCCTGGAGCGCACGCGCGATCGCCGGGCCGTCGTGGTCGCAGAACTCGCTCGCGACGAG
>DATBCA010000361.1:0-2018 GCA_036270715.1 Solirubrobacteraceae bacterium | reverse complement strand
TCGCCGTACGTCGCCGTTCCGAGCACGTCCGCGTCGTGCGCCGCGTGCGGCGCGAACGAGTGCACGTGGTAGAACGCGCAGCTGCGCGGCAGGCCCTCGGTCAGCGACGAGGGCCGCTCGCGGAAGCTCACCTCGTTCCAGCCGATGTGCGGCAGCTTCAGCCCGCCCGTGTCGAGCGCGCGCACCTCGCCCGCGACGAGCCCCAGCCCCTCTGCGCCGCCGAGCTCGCTGGAGCGCTCGAACGCGAGCTGCATGCCCAGGCAAACGCCGAGGACCGGCACGCCCTGGAGCACGCGCTCGCGGATCAGCGCATCGAGCCCGCGCTCGCGCAGGTTGTCCATCGCGCGCGGGAACGCGCCCACTCCGGGGATCACGACGCCGTCAGCGGCGCGGAGCTCCTCGTGCGAGGAGCTCACGCACGCACGCACGCCGACGTGCTCGAGCGCCTTCTCGACCGAGCGGCGGTTGCCCATGCCGTAGTCGAGCACCGCGATCTGCGCGGGTCCGTCGGCGAGCGCGCTCACGACGTGAGCGTGCCCTTCGTGCTCGGAACCCCCGGCTCGGAGGGGTCGATCGCGACGGCTTCGCGGAGCGCGCGCGCGAACGCCTTGAAGGCCGCCTCGATCATGTGGTGCGCGTTGCTGCCCGCTTCGATGCGCACGTGCAGCGTCACCTTCGCCGCGTTCGCGAACGCGCGGAAGAACTCCTCCGTGAGCTCGTGGTCGAAGCCTCCCGTCGCACCCGGCGGCAGCTGCGCCTCGAACGCCGTGAACGGCCTGCCGGAGAGGTCGATCGCGCAGCTCGCGAGCGCCTCGTCCATGGGGATCGTCGCGAAGCCGAAGCGCATGATCCCGCCGCGATCCCCGAGCGCCGCGTCGAGCGCCTGGCCGAGCACGATCGCGGTGTCCTCCGCGGTGTGGTGCGCGCCGGTCTCGAGGTCCCCGCTCGCGGTCAGCTCGAGGTCGATGCGCGCGTGGCGCGCGAGCAGGTCGAGCATGTGGTCGAGAAAGCCCACGCCCGAGGAGCGCGTGCCCGCGCCGGTGCCCGAGAGCGCGAGCGAGAGACTCACGTCGGTCTCCCCCGTGCGCCGCTCGATCGTCGCCGTTCGCTGTGCCTCGCTGCTCGCCATCGTCGCTCGCCTAATTCTCGCGGATGCGCGCCTCCATCGAACGCGCGTGCCACTCGAAGCCCTCCGCCCGCGCGATCGGCGCGCCGGCCGCCGCGAGGCTCGCCGCGGCGCCGTCGCCGATCCGCACCTCGGCCATGCGCCTGCGGAAGTGCCGCGGATTCAGGCCCGAGGCGAAGCGCGCGGCGCCGCTCGTCGGAAGGACGTGGTTGGAGCCCGCGACGTAGTCGCCGAACGCCGTCGCGCTGTCCGCGCCGAGGAACAGGCAGCCCGCCGCCGTCACGAGCCCCGAGCGCGCCTCCGCGTCCGCGCCGATCAGCTGCAGGTGCTCGGGCGCAAACGCGTTCGCGAGCGCGATCGCCTCGCGGACCGCCTCGACCTCGAGCACCGCCATCACCGCTCCCTCGGGCTCCCGCTCGGACGCGAGGCGCTCGAGGAGCTGCGCGACCTCCCCCGCGAGCGCCGCCGAGCAGGCGAGCGCCGCGACGATCGTGCCCTCGCCGTGCTCAGCCTGCGCGAGCATGTCGAGCGCCGCGAGCTCCATCGCGCGCGCGTCCGCTTCGGCCCCCACCACGACGACGAGGTCGCTCGGGCCGGCGAAGCCGTCGATTCCCACCGCCCCGAACAGCAGCCGCTTGGCCTCCTGCACGTACAGGTTGCCGGGACCCACGACGACGTCGACCGCGCTCACGCTCTCGGTCCCGTAAGCGAGCGCCGCAACCGCCTGAGCGCCTCCCATGCGGTACACGCGGTGCACGCCGCAGAGCCTGCAGGCGCCGAGGATCGCAGCGTCGATCTGCCCGTCCGCGCCCGGCGGCGCGCACACCGCGACGTCGATCACGCCAGCCGCGCGCGCCGTCACCACGCCCATCGCGACGGTGCTCGGGTAAGG
>DATBCA010000360.1:0-3269 GCA_036270715.1 Solirubrobacteraceae bacterium | reverse complement strand
GATCTCCCTCCATAAGGACTCGAACGTATACCTTCAAAGTCCGGCGAGCATCGCCGCGCGCAGAGCACGCGTGCAGAAGCAGGGTCGTCTCGAGCACGCCGCCGCGCGCGAGCGCGCGCGCCACCGCGCAGCCGACCACGCCGCCACCGATCACCGCGACATCCGCCTCCCGCGCGGCCATCGGGCATGCTATGCGCGCCCCGCTCGCGCGCGCCGTAAGCCCCTGGAGCCCTTTCCCAAGGTCCAACTGCAGTACCTTCAACGGCCATGACGCTCGAGGAGCTGAGGGCTGCTGTTGCCGCCGGCAGGATCGACACCGTCCTGCTCGCGATGACCGACATGCAGGGGCGGCTCCAGGGCAAGCGCCTCGTCGCCAAGTTCTTCCTCGATGAGGTGGTGGAGCACGGAGCCGAGGGTTGCAACTACCTGCTCGCCGTCGACGTTGAGATGAACACCGTCGACGGCTACGCGATGTCCTCGTGGGAGCGCGGCTACGGCGACATGCTGCTCGTCCCCGATCTCTCCACGCTGCGCGCGGTGCCCTGGCAGGAGGGCACCGCGACGTGCCTCGCCGACGTCGCCTGGCCCGACGGCGGCGCAGACGTCGTCGCCTCGCCGCGGCAGATCCTGCGCGCGCAGCTCGCGCGCCTCGCCAACCGCAGCCAGCGCGCGAACGTCGGCACCGAGCTCGAGTTCCTCGTGTTCCTCGATACGTACGAGGAGGCCTGGACGCGCGGCTATCGCGACCTGCGCCCCGCCAACCTCTACAACGTCGACTATTCGCTGCTCGGCACCGCGCGCGTCGAGCCGCTCATCCGGCGCATCCGCAACAGCATGGCCGCCGCCGGGATGGAGGTCGAGGACTCCAAGGGCGAGTGCAACCGCGGCCAGCACGAGATCAACTTCCATTACGCCGACGCGCTGCGAACCGCCGACGAGCACGTCATCTACAAGAACGGCGCCAAGGAGATCGCCGCCGACGCCGGCATGGCGATCAGCTTCATCGCCAAGTTCGACGAGCGAGAGGGCAACTCGTGCCACATCCACTTCTCGCTCGCCGGCGACGACGGTCCGCTGTTCGCGCGCGACGAGAAGCTCTTCAACTCGTTCCTCGCCGGACAGCTCGCGTGCCTGCGCGAGCTCACGCTCCTGTTCGCGCCCAACGTCAACTCATATAAGCGCTACGCAGCCGGCAGCTTCGCCCCCACCACCGTCGCCTGGGGCAGGGACAACCGCACCTGCGCGCTGCGCGTCGTCGGCCACGGCCCATCACTGCGATTCGAGAACCGCGTCGGCGGCGCCGACCTCAACCCGTACCTCGCGCTCAGCGCGATCATCGCCTCCGGACTGTACGGCGTCGACGCCGCGCTCGAGCTCGAGCCAGCGTTCGAGGGGAGCGCCTACGGCGCCGAGGACCGGCCGCGTCTCCCCGCCACGCTCCGCGACGCTCGCGAGCTGTTCGCCGCCAGCGCCGTGGCTCGCGAGGCCTTCGGCGAGGAGGTCATCAGTCATTATTTGAACGCCGCCGACGTCGAGCTCGCGGCGTTCGACTGTGCGGTCACCGACTGGGAGCGCGTGCGCGGATTCGAGCGGCTGTAGAAAGCGGAGACAGGACGATGGCGCAGAGACTTCAGCGCGTACGGGTCAGGAGCCCGCTCGCGCGGGTGCGCGCATCGATCGCCGGGCTCCCGAGCGACGCCGTCTTCGCGCCCGTGCGCTCGCAGACCGCCTTCGAGGAGACCGTCGAGCGCCTCGGCACCGCCATCAAGCTCGGGCTTCTTCCGCCCGGCTCGAGGCTACCCGCCGAGCGAGAGCTCTGCACCCGCCTCGGCATAGCGCGCTCCACCCTGCGCCAGGCGCTCACCGCGCTCGCGCAGAGCGGTCACGTGTTCGCCACCCGCGGCCGCGGTGGCGGGACGTTCGTCTCGGACCCGCTGCCGCCGGCCGACCCGCCCTCCGCCGAGGTGCTCGCGCAGTGGCGCGAGACTTGCGACCAGCGCCTCGCCGTCGAGCTCGGCGTCGCCGTGCGCGCCGCACAACGCGCCCACGAGGAGGACCTCGATGCGCTCGACTCGCTCGCCGCCGCGCTCGACGACGCGCTCGAAGACTTCCCCGCGTATCGCCAGGCCGACGTCCGCCTCCACGTCGGTCTCGCCGAGGCCACCCGCTCGGTCAGCCTCGTTCGCGCGATGACCGACGCGCAGGGCGCGATGACCGACCTCATCTCGCACATCGCGCACCCGCCCGAGGTGCTCTCCTCGTCCAACGCCCAGCACCGGCGCCTGCTCGTCGCCGTCCGCGAGCGCGACGAGATGCGCGCCGCGCTCGTCATCACCGAGCACCTACAGGCCACCGAGCACATCCTCGCCGGGCTCCTCCCTGGGGGGTGACGCGGAGCGCGCGCCCGTGCTCGCGCGCGTACGGGCGTGCGCGTAACGCGCGCGCGGCGGCCGCGCCAACTGTGCCGCCGAGGAACGAAACGGCCGCGCGCAGGCAGCGCTCCGACCGTGGCGCAAGCGACGATGCGCACGAAGGAAAAGTGGCGATTCCCGCAAAAACCTACGACGCGAGGCGCAGTTTGCGCCCGCAGCTCTTGACTTCAGTCGGGATTCGAGCGTATTGTCACGATTGAAGGACGGAGGAGCAAACCTTTTGACGCCGAAGGGGGCCTACCCAAGATGAGCACCACCGCTGGCACCGCCGGCTCGCTGAGCGGAGACGAGCAAAAGCTAGCCGAGCTCGGCTACAAGCAGGAGCTTCGGCGTGGCTGGAGTGGGTTCTCCAACTTCGCGATCTCGTTCGCGATCATCTGCGTCCTCGCGGGCTGCTTTACGACCTACGGGCAGGCGCTGAAGAACGGCGGTCCGATCGCGATCTCGATCGCCTGGCCGGTGATCTGCGGTTTCATCCTCCTTGTCGCCTTCTCGATGTCCGAGCTCGCGTCCGCGTACCCGACCGCGGGCGGCATCTACTACTGGGCCTCGCGCCTCGGCGGCCCCGGGTGGGGATGGTTCACCGGCTGGTTCAACCTCATCGGCCTCGTCGCCGTGGTCGCGTCGGTCATCTACGTGTGCGCGACGTTCCTGATGAACCTGCTCGGCCTGTACGACGTGCATTTCATCTTCAACTTCGCGAAGGCGGCGGCGGCGACGAATGTGCACTACACCGCACACGTCAACTTCGCCCTGTTCGCATTCATCGCGATCGTCTCGGGGCTCATCAACGTGTTCCGCAGCCACATCGTTTCGCTCCTCTACAACATCTCCGTG
>DATBCA010000359.1:0-2882 GCA_036270715.1 Solirubrobacteraceae bacterium | reverse complement strand
GCCGCCGAAGGCGACCACTCGTCATCGGGCGGCGACCACTCGTCGTCGGGCGGCGAAGGCGGCGGCGAAGGCGAATCGGGCACGGTCGCGCGGGTGATCGCCGCGGGCAACGAAATCGCGACCCGTCCGTACGTGTACGGCGGCGGCCACGGCTCGTTCCAGTCCTACGGCTACGACTGCTCGGGCTCGGTCTCCTACGCGCTGCACGGCGGCGGGCTGCTGAGCTCCCCCGAGGACTCGACGGGACTCGAGTCCTACGGCGCCCCGGGACCCGGGCAGCACATCACGATCTACGCCAACTCGGAACACGCGTTCATGGTCGTCGACGGCAAACGCTTCGACACTGTCGCGCAGCAGGAAGGCGGCTCGCGCTGGGCGAGCTCGACGACCTCTACCGCGGGCTACGTCGTGCGGCACCCCGAAGGCCTTTAGCCCGCACATCGCCTGACGTCATCGCCGCGCTTCATCCGCGCGGATTCCGAAACGGGATTCCGAAACGGTGTGCCGCGCGCGCGCGTACGCGCGCGGCACGGCCCGCGAGACATTCCGAAACGGCGTGCTGCGCGCGCGCACGCGCGCGCAGCGCCCATCGCGAGAGTCCCGTCCCAAGCCGCGACTAGCTTCGGCGCGCGTTGCTTGCGCGCGCACACACATTCACGCTCGACGGGCTCAACACCCGAAGGGTCGCGGTCGAGGTCGACATCCGGCCGGGGCTGCCCGCGTTCACGATCGTCGGTCTCGCGGACGCGGCGGTGCGCGAGGCGCGCGAGCGCGTACACGCCGCGATCCGCAACTCGGGCTTCGAGTTCCCGGGCCGTCGCATCACCGCGAACCTGGCCCCCGCGGACCTGCCGAAGGCGGGCCCGGCATTCGACCTCGCGATTGCGTGCGCGATCCTCGCGGCGAGCAGCCAACTGCCGGGCGCGCGCCTGCGTACGCACGCGCTGTTCGGCGAGCTCGCGCTCGACGGAGCCGTGCGGCCGTGTCGAGGCACGCTCGCGGTCGCGCACGCCACGCGCGCGGCCGGTCTGCAGGCGCTGATCCTCTCGGCGCACAGCGCGCACGACGCGTGGGTGCTCGAGGGGACGTCGCTCGCACCGGTTGTTAGCCTCGAGAGCGCCGTCCGCGTGCTCCGCGGCGGCAAGCCGGATGTGCTCGACGGCTCGAGACGGCCCGCGCCGTCCGGCGGCGCCGCGAGGCGCTCGCGGTCATCGGGTCCTGACCTCGCGGACGTCCGCGGCGTACACCACGCGGTGCGCGCGCTGATAGTCGCTGCGGCCGGCGGTCACAACCTCCTCCTGATCGGGCCGCCGGGAACGGGCAAGACGATGCTCGCGCAACGCCTGCCGTCGATCCTCCCGCCACTCAGCCCCGCAGAGGCGCTAGAGGTCGCGCGTATCCACAGCATCGCTGGAGGAGCGGTGGGCGAACTGGCGTCGCGGCGCCCGTTCCGCGCGCCGCACCACTCGATAACGGCCGCCGGACTGGTTGGCGGGGCACGGCGCGACGGCGTCGGTGAGGTGTCGCTGGCTCACAACGGCGTGCTCTTCCTCGATGAGCTCTCAGAGTTCTCGCGCCCGGCGCTGGAGGCGTTGCGGCAGCCGCTCGAGGACGGTCGCGTGTCGATCGCGCGCGCGCGGCACTCGGCGGTCTACCCGGCGCGGTTCGTCCTCATTGCGGCGACCAACCCGTGTGCGTGCGGGTACGCGGGCGTCCGCGACCGCTGCCGCTGTGGCGAGGCCGAGCTTGCGCGCCACCGCCGGCGCCTCAGTGGGCCGCTAGTCGACCGCATCGACGTGCTCGCTCACCTCTCCTTCGATCGCGGCGGGATCCGCGCACCGCCGCTCACCAGCTCGCTGGCCGCCCGCGAGCAGGTGCGCCGCGCGCGGACGATCCAGGCGCGCCGCCTGCGCGAGGACGCCGTGCGTCTCAACGCTCACATGGACGCCCGCGCGCTTGCTCGGCATGCGAAGCTCGACGCGGGTGGCGAGCAGCTGCTCGGCGAGGCGTGCCGCACCGGAATGTTGAGCGCGCGCGGCGCCCACCGCGTGCTGAAGGTCGCGAGGACGGTTGCCGACCTCGACGACAGCCGGCAGGTGCGGCTCCGCGACCTCGCGACCGCGCTCGCGCTGCGCGTCGAGGCGTACAGCGCGGGGACGCGCGCCGCGTGAGCGGACCGGTCTCAGCGGAGCCGCGCGCGTGCTCAGCGTGCCTGCGCCGCAGCCGGCTGCTCGCGAGCATCGGCGCGCGGCTCGAGATTCGGTCGCGGATGCGCGAGCGCCTGCTCGAGCTGCTCGCGCTCGGCGACGGCGAGCTCGTCGCGGCGGTCGGCGCCAGCCCGCTCTCGGACGACCTGGAGCCAGCCGGCCGTATACCGAACGCCGTCTGCCGCCACGATCCCTCCTACCCGCCGGCGCTACGAGACGACGGCGCGCCGCGACTGCTCTACGTTCGCGGCCGCGTCGCGCGGTTGAGCGCGCTCGCGTCTGCCCCGGCGGTGGCGATCTGCGGCAGCGCGCGCTCGACCGACTACGGCATCGAGCTCGCACGCGCAATTGCGCGCGAGCTGGCAACGCGCGGAATCACGATCGTGAGCGGGCTCGCGGACGAGCTCGCCGCTGCGGCTCAGCGAGAGGTGGCCGTGGCGACCGGTGCGCGAGCGATCGCCGTTCTCGCCGGCGGCCACCGGGCCGGCTGTCCCGCGACCCGCCGCGCGCTCGCCCAGGCGATCGCGGCCCGCGGCTGCGTCGTCGCGGAGCTTCCCGACGATTGCGCCGGGCGCGTGTGGGGCCGAATCGCCGCGGCGCGCGTGCTCGCGCGTCTCGCCGCGGTCACGCTCGTCGTGGAGGCGGACGACACGAGCGTCGACCTCGCGCCCGCGC
>DATBCA010000358.1:0-8911 GCA_036270715.1 Solirubrobacteraceae bacterium | reverse complement strand
GCCACGGCGCCCCTCGCTGCGAGCGCGGCGGCTCCGGGCAGCGGCCGCGGGGTCGTCTCGGCGGGCTGCGGCGACGGCGCGTGTGCCTGCGGCGACGGCGCGTGTGTCACCTGCGTGCGCAGGCGCGAGACGATCGTCCCGAGGTCGCGCACGAGCCCCTCCACCCGCCGCTGGCCGCGGCGCATGCTCACGAGCACGCGCTCCGAGCGCTCGCGCTCGGCGCGTTCGCGTTCGAGCCCGCGCCCGACCTCGCTTGCGGTGTGCTCGAGCGCGGCGACGCGCGCGCGTACCTCCGCGCTCGCCCCCGCCTCGGCGGCGCGCGCATGCTCGTCGGCGGCGGCGGCGCGCGCCTCCGCCGCCCGCGCGCGCTCGTCGGCGGCGCGCACGCGCTCTTCGGCGTCGTTCAGGCGGCGTTCGAGGTCCTGCAGCTGGGCCGCGAGCGCCCGCACGTAGCGCTCGTTCGCGCTCAGGCGTCGCGCCAGCCGGTCGAGCTCGGCGCGGTCGTCGCGCTCGACCGCTTGGGCGCGGTCCTCCGCCTCCATGCGCGCGCGGTGCTCGGCCTGTTCGCGCTCGCGCGCGCGCTGGAGCTCGCGCTCGAGCAGTCCCGTGCGCCCGGACGTCTCGCCGCCACCGCCGCCGCGCTCGCTCGTTCTCGCCTCCGCGACGAGCGCCTCCTGCAGCCGGCGCGTCTCCGCCTCGGCGTCGCGCAGCCGTTGCTGGACGGTCGCCAGGTGGCTCTCGAGCGTGCGCACGGTGGCCTCGGCGGACTCGGCACGCAGCGTAAGGAGGTGCTCGGGGGCTTCGGCGGCACGCCGCGCGCGGCGTTCGGCGAGCAGGTCTCCCTCACCGCGCCAGCCCCGCCCCTCCGAGCCGCCGGGCGGCTCGCCGCGCGGCGTCTGAGGAGTCTCGTTCTCCTCTGCGATCACGCTGCTGGAAGTTATTGGCGCCGCCGGACGCCTTCGCGCCCGCCGCTCAGCCCGAGATTCGCTTTGCGATCGCCACCGCTGCGACCGCGCCGGTGAGGACCGCGCCCGCCGCGAGCGCGACCTTGCGCGCCGACGGCAGCCGCCGCCGCAGGTACCACTTGCCGCCGCGCCAGACGACGTACCCGAGCAGCTTGTAGCCGTTTCCGCTCATGGCCAGATGCTACCCGCGGCGCTCGGCGCGGCCAGGCCAGCCTCACGCGCGCGTGCACGCGCTCACGGCGGCCCGGGGGCGCGTCGCGGCGACGCGCGAAAGGCCGCCGGCGCCCGGCGGCTACTCCTCGTTGCGAAGTCGCCAGGCCATGCGCGACTGGAGCGAGAACAGCTCGATGAACCCGGGCGAGGAGGACTGCGAGAAGAGGCCGCCGGACTCCGCGAACGACGCGAGCCGCGGGTCGTACACCGCGTTGGGGCTCTCGCGCGTGATCACCTGCGCGCGACCCTTGTAGAGCCGCATTCCGATCGTGCCGCTCACGCGCGCGTTGACCTCGTCGACGTACGCGTCGATGTCGGAGCGCAGCGGCTCCCACCACAGGCCGGCGTACACGAGATAGGCCCAGTGGCGGTCGAGCGCGGGCTTGAACTGGTTCTGATGGATCGTGCACACGAGGCGCTCGAGATCCTGGTGCGCGGGCAGGATGATCGCGGCGGCGGGCGCCTCGTAGATGTCCCTGACCTTCAGCCCGACGATGCGGTCCTCGATGTGGTCGACGATGCCCACACCGTGACGCGCGCCGATCGCGGCGACGCGTTCGATCAGCTCGACGAGCGGCACGCGCTCGCCGTCGAGCGCCACCGGGACGCCGCGCTCGAACTCGAGCTCGATCGTCTCGGGCTCGTCGGGCGCGTCCTCGGGCCTGGTGACGAGCGAGAAGACGTCGTCCTCGGGCGCGTGCGCGAGGTCCTCGATCCAGCGACCCTCCGAGGAGCGTCCCCAGAGGTTGTCGTCGATCGAGTACGGCGCCGCCTCGGTGCCGCCCTTGACCGGGATCCCGTGCTCGCGCGCGTAGGCGATCTCCTCGTCGCGGCCCATCTGCCACGAGCGCACCGGGGCGATCACCTTGAGCTCCGGCGCGAGCGTGGCGATCGTGGCGTCGATGCGCACCTGGTCGTTGCCCTTGCCGGTGCAGCCGTGCGCGATCGTGTCACAGCCGCTCGCGCGCGCCTGCGCGACCGCCAGCTTCGCGATCAGAGGACGGCCGAGCGCGGTGAACAGCGGATAACCGCTGCCGTAGATCGCGTTGGCCCTGATCGCCCTCGCGACGTACTCGCGCGCGAACTCCTCGCGCGCGTCGACGACGTGCGCCGAGAGCGCGCCGAGCCGCAGGGCCTTGCCTTCGATCACCTCGTAGTCCTCGCCCGGCTGCCCGAGGTTGACGGTCAGGCACACGACCTCCGCGTCGTAGGCGTCCTGGATCCACTTGAGCATCACGCTCGTGTCGAGGCCGCCGGAGTAGAGCAGCAGCACGCGCCGCACGGCCGACGGATCGGCCTCGTAGGAGGCGGTCGGGGCGGCCAGGTTGGTGGGGTCTGCGGTGCTCACGCGGCGCCGAAGCCTATCCCCGCGAGGGGGGCGGCGGGGGCTTCGCGCGTTCCATCAGCGGGTACTGCGGCGGCTGTTCGCTGAAGCCGAGCTTCGCGTACAACGGCTGCGCGTCGGCGGTGTTGAGCACCCAGCGCACGGGCCAGCGCGGCCCGCCTTCGACGATCTCGCGCACGAGCTCCAGGCCGAGCCCGCGCCCGCGCCAGTCGTGGCGCACGTACACGTCGGCGAGGTAGGCGAACGTCGCGCCGTCGGAGACCGCGCGCGCGAAGCCGATCTGCTCGGAGCCGCGGTACAGGCCGACGACACGCGCCGAGCCCGCGATCGCGCGTTCTGTGATCTCGCGCGGGCGCCCGCGCGCCCAGTAGGACTCCTCGCTGATGAACGCGTGCACCGCCTCGACGTCGACGCGCGCGCGGTCGTCGTCGAGCTCGAACCCGCCGTCCAGCGAGCGCCTAATCGCCGCCGTCCTCGAGAGCGGCGCCGAGCCGCCGCGCGCCCTCCTCGACCTCGTCGGCGGTGACCGTCAGCACCGGCAGCATGCGCACGGTCGTGGGCCCCGTGGCGTTGATGACGAGGCGCTCGCGCAGCAGCGCGCGCCGCACGACGTCGACCGCGGAGACGTCGAGCTCGCACGCGAGCATCAGCCCGCGGCCGCGCACCGCGCGCACGTGCGGCAGCCGCTCGAGCAGCGCGGCCAGCTGCAGGCCTCGCTCGCGCACGCGCGCGAGCAGCTCCGCGTCGTCGGTCAGCTCGAGCGCGGTCAGCGCCGCCGCCGCGACCACGGGTCCGCCCGCGAACGTCGAGGCGTGGTCGCCAGGCTCGAACACATCCGCGAGGCGCGCGCCGGTGACGAGCGCTCCGGCCGGCAGCCCCCCGCCCAGCGCCTTCGCGGAGGTGAGCGCGTCGGGGCGCACGTGCGACTGCTCGTACGCCCACAGCGTGCCCGTGCGCCCCATGCCGCACTGGATCTCGTCGTAGATCAGCGCCGCGCCGTGGCGGTCACAGGCGGCGCGCGCCGCCGCGAGCACGCGCTCGGAGATCACGTGCACCCCGCTCTCGCCCTGGATCGGCTCGAGCATCACCGCGGCGGTGCGCTCGTCGACCGCCGCCTCGACCGCCTCCGCGCTCGGCTCGACCGCGCGGAACCCGGGCACGAGGGGCGCGAACGGCGCCTGCTTCGACTCCTGCGGGGTCGCGGAGAGCGCGCCGTACGTGCGCCCGTGGAAAGCGCCGTGGAGCACGACTATGTCTCCGCGCGGGCGCGCCTTGCGCGCCAGCTTGATCGCCGCCTCGTTGGCCTCGGCGCCCGAGTTGCAGAGGTAGACCTTGCCCCCCAGGCTCGAGCGCGACAGTCGCTCGGCGAGGCGCATCGCGGGCTCGGTGTAGAAGAGATTCGAGACGTGCATCAGACGGCCGACCTGCGCGCGCACCGCCTCGACGATGCGTGGGTGGCAGTGGCCGAGGCTCGTCACGGAGATCCCGCAGAGGAAGTCGAGGTACTCGTTGCCGTCGGCGTCCCACAGGCGCGACCCCTCGCCGCGCACGAACTCGACGGGCGCGCGCGCGTAGGTGGGGGCGAGCCGCTCGCGCTCGATCGCCTGCAGGTCGGCGAGCATCACGCCGCGGCCTCGATCTTGGTGCCGATGCCCGCGTCGGTGAACAGCTCGAGCAGCAGCGAGTGCGCCCGCCGCCCGTCGAGGATGTGCGCGGCGCTGACGCCGGCGTCGATCGCGGCGACGCACGCCGCGAGCTTGGGCGCCATGCCGCCTTCGAGCGAGCCCAGCGCTCCGCGCACGCGCTCGGCGCTCGCGTGGGTGATCAGGCTCGCCGGGTCCGACGGCGCGGCGAGCCAGCCGGGGACGTCGGTGAGGAAGATCACCTTGTACGCGCCGATCGCCCCCGCGACGGCGCCCGCCGCCTCGTCGGCGTTGACGTTGTACGAGTGCCCCTCGCGGTCGGCGCCGACGGAGGCGATCACGGGGATGTAGTCGCTCGCCACGTGCTCGAGCACGTCGACGTTCACGCGCTCGATCGCACCCACGAAGCCGATGTCCTCTCCCCCCGGAGCGGTTCGCCGCGAGACGCGGAACAGCGAGCCGTCGTCGCCGCACAGCCCCACCGCGGACTGGCCGTGGCGGTTCAGCCGCAGGACGATCTCCTTGTTGATCTTCCCGACGAGCACCATCTTCACAACCTCGACGGTGCCCTCGTCGGAGACGCGCAATCCGCCGACGAACTCGACGGGCAGGCCGAGGCGCTGCATGTAGGCGCTGATCTCGGGCCCGCCGCCGTGGACGACGATCGGGTTGATGCCCACGTACTTCAGCAGCACGACGTCGCGTGCGAACTCCTCGCGCAGCTCCGGCTCCTCCATCGCCGCGCCTCCGTACTTGATGACGACGGTCTTGCCGTGGAACTCCCTGATGTAGGGGAGCGCCTCGAGCAGTGTGCTCACATCACGCATAGGCGCACCCTCATGTCGTGTACTCGGCGTTGACGCGTACGTACTGGAGCGAGAGGTCGGAGAAGAACACCTCGGTCTCGGCCCCGGTGCCGGGCAGCGCGACCTCGAGCTCGACCTCGGAGCGCTGCACCGCTGCCTCGAGCGCGCGCTCGTCGTGCGGGATCGCGACGCCGGCGGCGCACACGCGGATGCCCTCGATCGCGACGTCGAGCTCGAGCGGCGACGGTTCGGGCAGCGCGCCGCCGACGGCCTGCACGATGCGGCCCCAGTTGGGGTCACCGCCGTGCAGGGCGGCCTTCACCAGCGGGGAGTTGGCGACCGCGCGCGCCGCCGCCTCGGCGGCGTCGGGGTCGCGTCCGCGCGCGGTCACACGCGCGATCCGCCCCGCGCCCTCGCCGTCCGCGACGATCATCACCGCGAGCTGGCGCAGCAGCGCGTCGAGCGCCGCGCCGAGACCGAGCTCGTCCTCGCTCTCGGGCGCCACGCGCACCCCGCTCTCGCCGGAGCACATGAGGATCGCGGTGTCGTTGGTCGACATCTGACCGTCGACCGACGCGCGGTCGAACGAGCGCTTCACGCACACGCCGAGCAGCAGCTCGGCGGTCTCGATCGAGAGCTCGGCGTCGGTCTCGACGAAGCACAGCATCGTCGCGAAGCGCGGCGAGATCATCCCCGCGCCCTTGCACTGTGCGCTCATGCGCACGGCGCCCGACGGCAGCTGCACCTCGAGGCTCGCGCGCTTTTCGGTCGAGTCGGTGGTCTGGATCGCGTGCTGGAACGACGCGTCGCCCTCGGCCGCGAGCAGCGGGCGTGCCTCGAGGATCCCCTTCAGCATCGCCTCGACGGGCAGGTGGTCGCTGATGCCTCCCGTGGAGGCGAGCGCGACCACCGCCGGGTCCACCCCGAGCGCGACCGCCGCCGCGCCCTGCGTCTTGGCGGCGTCGTCGAGCCCGCGCGTGCCGGTCGCCGCGTTCGCGCAGCCCGAGTTGGCGAGCACCGCGCGCAACGCGTGCAGGCGGCAGCGCTCGCGCGTGAGCAGCACGGGCGCGGCGGGTGTGCCGCTGGCGGTGAAGCGAGCGGCGCTGACCGCGTGCGGCGCGTCGCACAGCAACAGGCCGAGATCGGGCCTGCCGCTGGGCTTGATCCCGCACGCCACGCCCGCGGCGCGAAACCCGCGCGGAAGGCCACTGCCCACGGGCAGTTCGCGCACGTGCTCCGGGCGCGGGACCCAGCGCGAGCGAAAGAACGCCTGCGCGGTCTGGGTCGCTCTCACAGCAGCCCCTCGGTCTCGGGCACACCGAACATCACGTTGAGGTTCTGGACGGCCTGCGAGGAGGTGCCCTTCCAGAGGTTGTCGATCGCCGAAAGCACGATCACCCTGCCCGCGTGCGGGTCGGCGGCCGCGAAGATGCGGCAGAAGTTCGTCTCGCGCACCTCGCGCACGCCCGTGGGCACCTCTGCGAGCTCGACGAACGGCTCGTCGGCGTACGCCTCGGCCATCAGCTCGCGCAGCTCGTCGTTCTCGACCGCGCGCGTGGGCTTGACGTAGCAGCTCGCGAGCTCGCCCTGGTCGAGCGGGACCAGGTGCGCCTGGAAGACCACGGGCACGCGCGCCCTCCCGCCATCACCGTCACCTAGCAGCTCTTCGAGCTGCTCCTCGATCTCCGGGCGATGGCGGTGTTCGGCGACCTTGTACGGGAGGATGTTCTCGCCCGCCATCGACAGGTGCGTGGTGTCGTCGTAGACGCGCCCGGCACCCGAGATCCCCTGCTTGGCGTCGATCACGACGTCCTCCAGCAGCCCCGCGCGAGCGAGCGGCGCGAGCGCGAGCAGCGACGCGGTCGGGTAGCACCCGGGGTTCGCGACGATCGCCGCGCCGGCGATGCGCTCGCGGTGAAGCTCCGTGAGCCCGTATACCGCCTCGGGGAGCAGGTCGGGCCGCGGATGCTCGCCGTAGGTGCGCTCGTAGGTCTCGAGCGAGCGCAGCCTGAAGTCCGCGCTGAGGTCGACGACGCGAGCGCCGCGCTCGCGCAACAGCGCGACCGTCGGCGCGGCCGCGGCGTGCGGATAAGCGACCACGGCCGCGTCGATCTCGGGCAGGCGCTCGACGTCCAGCTCCTCGATGACGAGCGGCACGCGATAGCGCGGATAGACCTCCTCGAGCCGCCGCCCGACGTCCGCGCGCCCCGTCACGGCCACCAGCTCGAAACGCGGGTGGCGCCACAGCAGGTGCGCGGCGAGGGCGCCGGCGAAGCCCGTCGCCCCGGCGACGATCACGCGCGGGGAACCCTCCGCGAACGACTGCTGCGCGACCCTAGCCACGCAGCTCACCCCCGAGCTCGGCGACGGCGGCGACGATGCGCTCGCGCGCGGGCGCGACCTCGTCGTCCGTGAGGGTGCGATCGCGCGCGCGGAACACGAGCGCGAGCGCGAGCGAGCGCCGCCCGTCGCCGACCTGCTCGCCGGTGTAGACGTCGAACACGCGCACGTCCTCGAGCTCCGAGCCGGCGGCGGCGCGCACCGCGGCGAGCAGCCGGTCGGCCGGGACGCTGTCGGGGAGCGTGATCGCGACGTCCTGACGCAGCGGGGGCACGACGGCGAATGGCTCGAACACGCTCACGTCGGGCGAGGCCTGCGCGAGTAGGCCGACGTCGACGACGAACACGGCCACGTGCTCGCCCGTCCCCGCATGGGGGAGGTCCCACGCGCGCGCGACGAGCGGGTGCAGCTCGCCGAGGAAGCCGAGCGTGTGCTCGCCCGCGAGCACCGCGGCGCTGCGCGCGGGGTGCAGGAACGGCCAGGCGCGCGCGCGCACCGACCAGCTCACGCGCAGCCGCCCGAGCAGCACCTCGAGCAGTGCCTTCGCGGCGAAGAAGTCGGCGCGCTGCGCCTCGCTGCGCCAGGAGCGCGGCTCGAGCGCACCGGCGAGCAGCACTCCGAGGGCGTGATGCTCGTCGGCGAGGCCGCCCTCGCCGGGCGCGCGGTAGACGGCTCCCGACTCGAAGATCGCGACGTCGGGGCCGTTGCGCGCGACGTTGTGGCGCGCGGCGTCGAGCAGCGAGCCGACGAGCGTGGGGCGCATGATCGACTGCGTCTCGGCCATCGGGTTGAGGATGCGCACGACGCGGCGCATCTCGTGGTCGGCCGGGACGAGCAGGCGGTCGAGCAGGGCGGGCTCGGCAAAGCTCCACCCGACGACCTCGTGCAGACCGCGCCCCACCATCGCGTCCTCGGCGAGCCTGCGCACGCGCTGTGCGTGCGTGAGCAGGCCGGCCGCGCCGCGGCGCGCGGGAAGCGTCGCGGGCAGGCGCTCGAGGCCGTCGACGCGCGCGACCTCCTCGATCAGGTCGATCTCCCTGGAGACGTCGTTGCGCCGCACCGAGGGCACGGTTACCTCGAGCCCTTCCGGGACGCGCTCGCAGCCGAAGTCGAGCGCGCGCAGGATGCGCGTCTGGCGCTCGAGTGGGATCGCCACGCCGAGGATCGCCTCGATGCGGTCCTCGCGCAGGCGCAGCCGCGCGGGCTCGGGCACGGGCTCGCCGACGTCGAGCGTCCCCACCGGCGCGTGGGCGCCGGCGGTGGCGATCATCAGCTGCGCGGCGACGGCCTGCGCGTGCAGGCACTGCTCGGGCGCAAGGTCCTTCTCGAAGCGCCCGGAAGCCTCGCTGCGCAGCCCGAGCCGCCAGGACGTGCGGTGGATGTTGGGCCCGTTCCAGTTGGCGACCTCCATCAGCACGCGGGTCGTCGTCTGCTGCACCTCCGAGCGCTCGCCGCCCATCACCCCAGCGATCGACGTCGGCCCCTCGGCGTCCTCGATCACGACCATCTCCTCGTCGAGCACGCGCTCATCCCCGTCGAGCGTGCGCACGCGCTCGCCGGCGTGCGCGCGGCGCACGACCAGCCGCCCGCCCGCGACGC
>DATBCA010000357.1:0-1525 GCA_036270715.1 Solirubrobacteraceae bacterium | reverse complement strand
AGGCGCTTTGGCGTCTCGGTCTCGCTGCTTGCGACGGCGGCCAACGTCAGGGCTCCTTCCACACCTTAACTACGGCGTTTCGCGCCGACCATCACAACCGGCGAGCGGCGCGCCGGCTCCGGGTAGGCTTGCGCTGGCATGAGGAGGGCGCTGACGTCGACAACGATCGCGGCATTGCTCGCCGCGGCGGTGGCGCAGACCGCCAGTGGGTCGAACCTCTCGGCCACCCACGCGTATATCCAGGCCAACTACGCGCTCGCGAAAGCCGGCGTCGCGCGGATGCAGGCGATACAGGCGAAAGTGCAGGCGCTCAACGCGAGCCTCGCACAGCAATGCCCACTCGCCGGCAACGGCGCGCCCGTGCTCGAAGTCACGCAACCGCTGAGTCACGAGGTCGTTGAGGCGCTGTGGTCGATCCAGTTTGGTGCGAACGCGGGTCCGATCGCGACGTTTGTCTCCAAGACCAAGCACCTGCGCTGGAGCAACGCGAGGATCACGCGCACCGCCGCGCGCTACGCGAAGAGCCTGCGGGAAATGGCGAGCCTCCCGTTTCCGAACATCTGCGAAGACGTGCGCGCGTTCACCGCCAGCGGATTTCGCACGGCACCTGCGCACACGGTCGCGCTGGTCGAACACGCGGAGTCGATCGAACTCGAACCCGTGCCCGCAGGGCTGCTCGCGCCGTATGAGCGGGGGTCGGATGCGAGCGTAGGTGCGAAAACGACGACGCTCGAATCGAAGCTCGAAGAACAGGAATTCGATCTCGGCCAGAAGGACTGGCAGGAGATCCTCGACACGCTCGGGTTGCCGCAGTAGCGACGCCTACGAGCTCTCGACCACCACACGAATCGTGCGCAGCGCGCGGTCGCTCGCTCCGCGGATGCTGCCGCCGAGCTCGAGCGTGCGCTCGATGTACGCGAGCGTCTCGTCGGTGAGGCGCTCGCCGGGCAGCACGTTTGGGATCCCCGGCGGGTAGGTCGCGAGCGACTCCGCGGCGATGCGACCGCTCGCGGCGGACGCAGGCACGACCTCCTGCGGCCCCAGGTAGGCCTCGCGGGGGGTCATCGCGAGCTCGCCCCACGGCGGCGGCGGCGCGAAGCGCTCCCGCTCGCCGCCGGGGTCGACGCCGACGCGCGCCGCCGCGGCACGAAGCGCGCGCACGAAGCGCGGCGCCTCGTCCATCGTCCGCTCGGCCATGCCGAATACCGCGACGATCACGTTCTGGCCCACGAGCTCCAGGTTGATGTCGTCGATCTCGCGCAGGATCGGCGCGAGCTCGTAGCCGCCGGCGGCGAGCCCGCGCACGTCCACAGCGAGGCGTAAGGGGTCATACGCGAATACGCCGGGGCGCCCGGCCAGGCGGTCGTCGAGTACGTCGAGGCCGTCGATCGCGCGGATCTGCGAGCGCGTCTCCGCGAGCAGCGCGATCGTGTGGCCGAGCAGCTCGCGGCCGTGCTGCGCGGCCTGCCTGCGGGCGGCGTCGAGCGAGGCCAGGAGCAGCGAGTTGGGACTCGTGGACTCGACG
>DATBCA010000356.1:0-2271 GCA_036270715.1 Solirubrobacteraceae bacterium | reverse complement strand
CTCGCCGCCTGCCAGGACAACGCCCCCGCGGGTCCCGTCGAGATCCCCGAGCACCTGCTCGTGCGCGAGACGATGCGCGACTGCCTGCACGAGGCGATGGACATCGACGGCCTCGTGCGCCTCGTGCGCCGCTTCGAGGAGCGCAGCGTGCGGCTGCACTTCATCGACACCGTCGAGCCGAGCGTGCTCGCGCACGAGATCCTGAACGGCGCGCCCTACACGTACCTCGACGAGGACACCGAGATCGGCGAGCGCCGCTCGCGATCGGTGCCGCTGCGGCGCGGCCTGCCGGTCGAGCCGCGCGAGCTCGGCCGGCTCGAGGACGCGGCGATCGCGCGCGTTCGCGAGGAGGCGCGCCCCGACGTGCGCGACCCCGACGAGCTGCACGACGTGCTGTGCTCGCTCGTCGTCGTGCGCCCGCGCGCCGAGTGGGCCGAGCACTTCGCCGCGCTCGCTCGCGCCGGGCGCGCCTTCGAGGCGCACCCCGCGGGCGGCGCGAGCGCGATGTGGGCCGCCACCGAGCGCCACGCCGACGTCGAGGCGCTGCTTCCGGGCGCGCGCAGGGTGCCCGACACCGCCCCGCCGGCCGCGCTGCGCGGGGGCGAGGAGGCCGACGCCGAGGACGTCGCGATCGCGGTCGTACAGGGCCACCTCGAGATCTCCGGCCCCGTCGCCGCCGAGGAGCTCGTCGAGGCGCTCGGCATCTCCGCGTCCTCGGTCACGTTTGCGCTCGAGACCCTGCGCACGCGCGGCTTTGCGATCGCCGGGCGCTTCGAGGACGACCGCGGCGAGCAGTGGTGCGCGCGGCGCCTGCTCGCTCGCATCCACGCGTACACGCGCGATCGCCGCAGGGCGCAGATCCGGCCGATCACCCGCGAGCAGTGGGGCGAGTTCCTCGCGGCGTGGTGGCACTCGACGCCCGCGACGCGCGTTCACGGGAGGGCGGGCGTCGCCGAGGTGATCGAGCAGTTCCAGGGCTTCGAGTGGCCGGCCGGCGACTGGGAGCGGCTGTTCTCCGAGCGCGTCGAGGCCTACCGCCCGGAATGGCTCGACGACCTCTGCCTCTCGGGCGAGGTCGCGTGGGCGCGGCTCTCGCTCGTGCAGCCGGTCGCCGACGGCGAGGACCCGGCCGCGGGCGAGCCCAGGCGCGCCGGGCGCTCGCCGTCGCGCCGGACGCCGATCACGTTCATGCTGCGCGAGGACCTGCGCTGGCTGCTGCAGGCGCACCGCGGCGGCTCGGTGCCCGCCGAGCCGACCGGCGGCCCCGCGCAAGCGGTGCTCGAGGCGCTGCGCGCGCACGGCGCCCAGTTCCACTCCGAGTTGCAGGCGGTCACGCACCGCCTGCCCACGGAGATCGAGGAAGGCCTCTGGGACGGCGTAGCGCGAGGCCTGATCGCGGCCGACGGCTTCAACGCGGTGCGCTCGCTGCTGCACGCGCGCAGCCGCTTCGCGCGCCGCCAGCGCCGGCAATCCCGCGCGGGCTCGCGCGGGCGCCGCGGAGGCTGGCGCCAGGGGGTCGAGGGGCGCTGGACGCTGCTGCCGGACGCGGCGTCGCTGCGCGACGGACCGCCCGACGCCGACGAGCTCGCCGAGACCGTCGCGTGGCAGCTGCTGCTGCGCTGGGGCATCGTCTGCCGAGAGGTGTACGGGCGCGAGCGCCTCGCCGTGCCCTGGCGGGATGTCCTCTGGGCGCTGCGCCGGCTCGAGGCGCGCGGGCTGATCCGCGGCGGGCACTTCGTCGCGGGCGTCACGGGCGAGCAGTTCGCCGACGAGCAGGCGATGACGGCGCTCGCGCGCGTGCGGCGCGGGAGCGCCGCCGGCGGGGACCGCCGATCGGAGAGCGGCCAACAGATCGGCCGGCAGGCGCTCGCGCTGGGCGCGTGAGGTCGCGCCGGGCGCCACGTGCGCGCGCGCAGGCACCCATTCGCGGACGTCGCGCGCTCGCGTCACGCGCACCGAGCTCGCGTTCGACCTCGCGGTGGGCGCGACGATCGGTATGGCACTGATCGCCCTGAAGGCGCTTCTGCACCCGTGAGCTCGCGAATCGGCGCGGGCCGCAGTACGCGCTTCCGGCAGGCTGCTCTGGCATCTTCAGCGTGATGCTCGAGCGCCCCCTCACCCGCCCGCGCCGCGTAGGGCACAAGGGCGCCGCGCACATCGAGCCGGGCAACACGCTCGCGAGCTTCGACGCCGCGCTCGCGCACGGCGTCGACATGATCGAGCTCGACGTCCTCTGCGAGCGCGCGGACGGCAGCGGCGAGCTGGTCGTCG
>DATBCA010000355.1:0-4578 GCA_036270715.1 Solirubrobacteraceae bacterium | reverse complement strand
GCCGGCGCGCTGGCCGATCTCGGGTCGGTCCTCATCGCGCTCCTCGGGCAGGAGGATGAGCCGACGCGAGGAGACCCCGCTGAGGTGCAGGTGCTTTGAGTTCATACGCACATGATCGCGGCGGATGCCCGTCTGTCAATTGGACGATGGTCCAAAAAATCGCGCTTACACCCATTCGCGATGCGCTCGGGCGGTTGCAGCGCCGAGCGAACGCTTGGCCGATTCGCTCAGATCCCGAGCTGCTGGTGCACGAGGCGCGTGACCTCCGCTCCGTCCGCCCGGCCATTGGTCTCGCGCATCACTTGACCGATGATCGGCCCGATCGCCTTCGCGTTGCCGCCGCGCACGCGCTCGGCGGCGTCCGCGTTGGCGTCGAGCGCGGCGCGCACGATCGCCGCGAGCTCCTCGCCGCCGCCGAGGGCCGCGAGTCCCTCCGCGTCGATGATCGCCTGCGGGTCCGCGCCGCCGTCGGCGACGAGCCGGTCGAGTACCTGGCGCGCGGCTCCGACGCTCACGCCGCCGGCCGAGGCGGTTGCCACGAGCTTCGCGAGCGCGCCCGCCTGTACGTTCGACTCGGCGGGGTCCGCCCCGTCGGGCAGGCGCGAGACGAGCTCGACGGTGATCCAGTTGGCGAGCGCCTGCGGCGGCGGCGCGGGGTCGGCGCCGCTCGCGAGGGCCACCTCGAAGAAGTCGCCGAGCTCGGGGCGGAACGCGAGCAGCCGCGCGCTGTCCTCGCTCACCGCAAACGCCTCCTGCATGCGCTTCGCGCGCGCGGCGGGAAGCTCGGGGAGCGCCGCACGCGCGCGCTCGATCATGTCCTCGTCGATCTCCACGGGCAGCAGGTCGGGCTCGGGGAAGTAGCGGTAGTCGTGCGCCTCCTCCTTCGAGCGCAGTGAGGTGATGGCGCCGCTTGCGGGGTCGAAGTGCAGCGTCTCCTGCTCGATCGCGCCGCCGCCGTCGATGATCGCGCGCTGGCGCTCGATCTCGGCCCTGATCCCGCGTTCGATGAAGCGGAACGAGTTCATGTTCTTGAGCTCGGTCTTGGTCCCGAGCTCCTCGCTGCCCGCCTCGCGCAGCGAGATATTGGCGTCGCAGCGCAGCGACCCCTCCTCCATGTTGACGTCGCTCACGCCGAGCGCGCGCAGCGTCGTGCGCAGGAGCTTCAGCCACTCGCTTGCCTGCTCCGGTGAGCGCAGGTCCGGTTCGGTGACGATCTCGGCGAGCGGCGTCCCGCCGCGGTTGAAGTCGACGACGCTCTCGTCGGAGCCGTGGATCCGCCCGCTCGAGCCCACGTGCACGAGCTTCGCGGCGTCCTCCTCGAGGTGCACCCGGTGGATGCGGACGTCGCCGAGGCGCCCGCCCCGACACAGCGGTTCGTCGTACTGCGAGATCTGGTAGCCCTTGGGCAGGTCGGGATAGAAGTAGTTCTTGCGGTGGAAGATCGACCGCGGCGCGAGCTCGGACTCGAGCGCCAGGCCGATCATCAGCCCGAAGTGGATCGCGCCGGCGTTGGCGACGGGCAGGCTGCCCGGCAGCCCCAGGCACACGGCGCAGGTGTGCGTGTTGGGCGGCTCGCCGAAGGAGGGTGTGCAGCCGCAGAACATCTTCGTGCGCGTGCGCAGCTGCACGTGGATCTCAAGGCCGATGACGGGCTCAAGCACGCGCGGGGGCTCCGTCGAATGCGAGCGCGCGCTCGAGCGCGTGCGCCACGTCGAAGAGGCGGTTCTCGCTGAACGCGGGGCCCGCGATCTGAAGGCCGACCGGGAGGCCTTCGGAGAGGCCGCACGGGATCGAGATCGCGGGGATCCCGGCGAGCGACATGGGAACGGTGCAGTAGTCGTTGAGGTACATCGCGAGCGGGTCGGCCGTCTTCTCGCCGAGCTTGAACGCGACGCTCGGCGCCGTCGGCGTGACGATGAAGTCGACAAGCGCGAACACCTCGCGGAAGTCCTCGGCGATCTTCGTGCGCACGCGCTGTGCGCGGCCGTAGTACGCGTCGTAGTAGCCCGAGGAGAGCGCGTAGGTGCCGAGCATGATGCGCCGCTTGACCTCGCTTCCGAAGCCGTCGTGGCGCGTGCGCGTGTACATCTCGAGCAGGTCCGAGCCCTCGACGCGCAGCCCGTACCGCACGCCGTCGAAGCGCGCGAGATTCGACGAGGCCTCCGCGGGCGCGAGCACGTAGTACGCGGACAGCGCGTGCGGCGCGTGCGGCAGGTGGACGTCGCGCACCTCGGCACCGAGCTCGCGTGCACGATCGAGCGAGCCGCGAAAGCGAGCGAGCACTCCCTCTTCGATGCCCTCGCCCGCGAGCTCCTCGGGCACTCCGAGGCGGATGCCCGAGAGGTCCTCGGCGCTCGGCAGCACGATCTCCTCGCGCAGCTCGAGCGAGGTCGCGTCGCAGATATCGCGCCCGGCCATGTGCGCGAGCAGCAGCGCGGCGTCGCGCACGTCACGCGTCAGCGGACCCGCCTGGTCGAGCGAGGAGGCGAACGCGATCATGCCGTAGCGCGAGACGGCGCCGTAGGTGGGTTTCAGCCCGACGACGCCGCACAGCGCGGCCGGCTGGCGGATCGAGCCGCCGGTGTCGGTCCCGAGCGCCCACGGTGCGAGCCCGGCGGCGACGGCGGCGGCGCTCCCGCCCGAGGACCCGCCGGGCACGCGCTCGCGGTCCCACGGGTTCAGCGTCGGCCCGAACGCGGAGTTCTCCGTCGAGGAGCCCATCGCGAACTCGTCCTGGTTGGTCTTCGCGAGCAGCGGCGCGCCCGCGTCCGCCAGCCGCTCAACGGACGTCGCCGTGTACGGCGGCAGGTACCCCTGGAGGATGCGAGAGCCCGACTGGCTGGGAATCCCCTCGGTGCAGAAGAGGTCCTTGACCGCCACCGGCACGCCGCCGAGCGGCGCCTGCGCGCGCGGCTGTGCGGGCGCCTGCGCGGCGACCCACGTGAAGCAGTTGAGCCCTTCGGCGTCGGCGAGGTCGGCGGCGGCGCGCTCGCGGTAGAGCTCGAACAGCTCGTCGGCGTCCAGCTCTCCCCGCGCGCTCGCCTCCGCCGCCTGCGCCGCGGTGAGCGCGAGCAGATCGCGCGCGCTCATCGGGCCGCGCCCTCCACGCTCATGCCTGCGGGCTCGGCACGAGGAAGCCCTCGCCGCTGACCTCGGGCGCCTGCGAGAGCACGACCTCGCGCGGGAACGACGGCACGGGCTCGTCCGGGCGCAGCGCGCCCGTGACCTCGACGACGTGCGTGCTCGGGGCGACGCCCTCGAGGTCGAGCTGTTTGATCCGCGCGACGTGGTCCAGGACCGCGGAGAGCTCGCGCGCCATCAGCTCGATCTCGTCCTCGCTCAACGCCAGACGCGCGAGGCGCGCGACGTGCAATACCTCGGCGCGATCGATTGCCATTCGCGCGTGATTCTAGGATGGCGCCGCACGGCCACGTCGACCGCCGATGACGCCGCCTCACGACGGCCGCCGGGCGCGTCCGGGCTACGGCGCGGGCGGCGGGCGCTTCTCCGGCGAGGCGGCGTCGTATAGCGACGTGCGTTCGTCGTGAATCGAGAGCCAGGCGCCGGCGAAGATCGCGACGGCGCCGCCGAGCGCGAGCCACGCCCCCGCGCACACCATCGTCGCGTGCTGCGGTCGCTCGAGCACGCGCACAAGCGCCGCGATCACGGCGACGAGGCCGAGCACAGCCGTCCACACGGCGGCGGCGACCGGGAGCGCGGAGCTGCGTTCGGTCACGGTGGCGGCGGCGAGCACCAGCCCGGCGGCGGCGGCGATCAGCATGAGCGCGAGAGCGGGACCGAACGTGTCGAGGCCCGTGAGCTCGCCGCCCGCGTTTTCGTAGTTGCGCAGGAAGATCGAGACGATCACGCTCGCGGCGCCGATGAGCGCGAGCAGCTCGCCGCCGCGCAGCCTCATCGCACCTGCCCCCACGCGGCCTCGAGCGTGTTGCTGAGCAGCATCGCGATCGTCATCGGCCCGACGCCGCCCGGCACCGGCGTGATCGCCGACGCGACCTCGGCGACGGCGGCGAAGTCGACGTCGCCGACGATGCCGCTCTTGTTGCCGGCCTCCTCCGGTGAGATCCGGCTGAGGCCCACGTCGATCACGACGGCGCCCGGTTTGATGAACTCCGCGCCGATCATGCGCGCACGCCCGACGGCCGCGACGAGGACGTCGGCGCGCGCGCATACGCCGACGAGATCCCGCGTGCGCGAGTGCGCGGTCGTGACGGTTGCGTTGGCGCCGAGCAGCAGCTGCGCCATCGGCTTGCCGAACAGGTTCGAGCGCCCGACAACGACCGCCTCGGCGCCCTCGAGCTCGACGCTCGCCTCGGCGAGCAGCTCGAGCACGCCGGCGGGCGTGCACGGGCGCAGGCCCGGGCGCCCGAGCGCGAGCAGGCCCGCGTTGACGGGCGTGAGGCCGTCAACGTCCTTGTCGGGCCCGATCAGCGCGGTGAGCCCGGCGCCGTCGAGCTCGCCCGGGAGCGGCAGCTGCAGCAGGACCCCGCTGACGTCGTCGTCGACGTTCAGAGCTTGCAGCTCCTGCGCGACCTGCTCGGCGCTCGCGTCGGCCGGGAG
>DATBCA010000354.1:0-7254 GCA_036270715.1 Solirubrobacteraceae bacterium | reverse complement strand
GGCGGCGTCTGAACGGACGAGAGGAACCGGCGGCGATGCCGCGCCCCGTGCCACGCAGCGCAGCGGGCGGCCCAGCTCCGAGCGGGGAGCTGGGCCGCCCGGCGCGCTGCACGGGTCCCATATCGCCTGCGCGCCGAGGATCGCCGGGACCGGGTGCCTAGCCCGCGCGGGGCGGGTCGCGCCAGCCACCCGTCGCGTAGCGCGCGAGGCCCTCGACCATCTCCCCGGTCTCGAGTGTCGCCATGCCGTGCCGGTACTCGCCCGCGAGCGCGTCGGCCAGCGCCAGCGGCCACTGCTCGTAGGAGGACAGGCGGTCGCTGCGCAGCGCCGCCTGCGGGGGCGCGGCCAGCTCGTGGGCCAGCCGCGTCGCCGCCGCGAGCGCTTCGCCCGACGGCACGATGCGGTTGGCGAGCCCCATGCGCAGCGCCTCCTCGCCGGACACGCCGCGGCCGGTGAGGATCAGGTCGAGAGCGTGCGATTGGCCGATCAGGCGCGGCAGGCGCACGGTGCCGCCGTCCATCAGCGGTATGCCCCAGCGGCGGCAGAACACGCCGAAGACCGCTTCCTCGGACGCCACCCGCAGGTCGCACCACGCCGCGAGCTCGAGCCCGCCGGCTACGGCGTGTCCTTCGACCGCCGCGATCACCGGCTTTGACAGCAGCATGCGCGTCGGGCCCACCGGGCCGTCGCCGTCGGAAACGAGCCTCGTCACGCGCGCGGGGTCGCCTGCACGCATCGCCTTGAGGTCGGCGCCTGCGCAGAAGGTGCCGTTCGCGCCGGTGAGCACCGCGACGCGCGCGTCCTCGTCGGCGTCGAAGCGCCGGAACGCGTCGGCGAGCGCGAGCGCCGCCGGTGCGTCGATCGCGTTCGCGACCTCCGGCCGGTCGATCGTCACGACGGCCACCAGGCCGTCCATCTCGTAGCTCACGACCGCGTTCACGCTCTCGCTCCTCGGGCCCTCCTGCCGACGCCGAATTTGCACGTTATCAAAACCAATCATTCGAATGATTTGTTTGCTAGGGTGCGCACATGAGCGACAAAGGCAGTCACAACAGGGTGTTCGTCATCGGCGTCGGGATGACGAAGTTCGAGAAGCCGGGGAGCCGCGAGTGGGACTACCCGGACATGGCGCGCGAGTCCGGCACCGCCGCGCTCGCGGACGCGAGGATCAGCTTCGACGACGTGCAGGAGGCGTTCGCGGGCTACGTGTACGGCGACTCGTGCGCGGGCGAGCGCGCGGTGTATGAGCTGGGCACCACGGGGATCCCGATCTACAACGTCAACAACAACTGCTCGACCGGCTCGACCGCCCTGTACGGCGCCGCGCGCTCGATCCGCGGCGGCCTCGCAGACTGCGTGCTCGCGATCGGCTTCGAGAAGATGGAGAAGGGCTCGCTCGGGTTCAAGTTCGGCGACCGCGCCCAGCCGACCGCGCGTCACTTCGAAAAGCTCGGCGAGCTGTTCGAGTTCGAGGCCGCGCCGCCGGCGCCCATGATGTTCGGTATGGCGGGGCGCGAACACATGCAGAAGTACGGCTCCAAGCCCGAGCACTACGTGTGGATCGGCTACAAGAACCACCGCCACTCGGTCAACAACCCGTACGCGCAGTTCCAGACCGAGTACACGCTCGAGGAGATCGGCGACGCGCCGATGATCTACGCGCCGCTCACGAAGCTCCAGTGCTCCCCCACCTCCGACGGCTC
Organism: Solirubrobacteraceae bacterium; assembly: GCA_036270715.1. Lineage (GTDB taxonomy): Bacteria > Actinomycetota > Thermoleophilia > Solirubrobacterales > Solirubrobacteraceae > Palsa-744. The sequence continues at coordinate 5,551 of DATBCA010000354.1, read as the reverse complement.
GGCCGCCGCGATCCTCGCGTCCGAGCGCTTCGTCGACGAGCACGGCCTGTGGGACCGCGCGATCGAGATCGTCGGCCAGTCGATGGTCACCGACATGAGCTCGAGCTTCGAGGACCGCTCCGCGATCAGCGTCGTCGGCGGCAAGATGACCGCGCGCGCGGCCGAGGAGGTATACGAGCAGGCCGGCGTCGGCCCCGGCGAAGTCGACGTGATCGAGCTGCACGACTGCTTCAGCGCGAACGAGCTCATCACCTACGAGGCGCTCGGGCTTTGCGGCGAGGGCGAAGCGCACGAGCTCGTCGAGTCGCAGGCGACGACGTACGGAGGCGGCGCGCCGGTTGTCAACCCGTCCGGCGGGCTCATCTCCAAGGGCCACCCGCTCGGCGCGACCGGCCTGGCGCAGTGCTCCGAGCTCACGTGGCAGCTGCGCGGAGACGCCGACGCGCGCCAGGTCGACGGCGCGAAGGTCGCGCTGCAGCACAACATCGGCATCGGCGGCGCGGCCGTGGTGACGATGTACCGCCCCGCGCGCGACACCGTCTAGCGGCGCGTGGCTGACGGGACGCTCGACGCCTCCGAGCGCGATCGCGCGCGCGCTCGCGCCCGTGCGCGCGCGTCGGGCTCCGGCGGCGACTCCCCCGAGCGGGATGCCGCGCGTACGCGCTCGCGCGCGCGAGAGCGCGGGCGAAGGACACAGGCCCAGCGTCGCGAGGCCTCGCGCGCGGCGCTGCTCGACGCGGCCGTCGACTGCCTCGTCGAAGACGGCTACGCCGGCCTCACGACGCGCCGCGTCGCCGAGCGCGCTGGCGTCTCGCAGGGAACGCAGATGCACTACTTCCCGACGAAGACGGCCTTCCTCGCGGAGGCCATCCGCCACGTCTCGAGGCGGCTGACCGACGAGGCGCTCGCTCGAACCGTCCTGCCCAGCCGCGACGAGCGCGCGCGCACCGAAGCGATGCTCGACGAGCTCTGGCGCGCGCACAACGAACCGGTGTTCCTCGCGACGCTCGAGCTGTGGATCGCCGCGCGCACCGACGAGGAGCTGCGCCACGAGATGCGAACGCTCGAGCGCGACCTCTCCCGCCTGCGTCTCGAGAGCGCGGCGGAGATCTTCCCGGACCGCGCCTCGGACGCCGACTTCCGTGTGCGATTGGAGATGGCGCTCACGTCGATCCGCGGCCTCGCAATGACTCGCGCCGTCGTCGGCGCGCGCGCCATGCAGAGCCGCTGGTGCGCCATGCGCGAGCATCTCGTGGCGCTGCTCGAGTCCTAGGGGTATGGTGAGCCTGCACGGCGGCTGCCGTGCGTGGGCGCTCCAAGGTGACGCTCGCGGTATGGAGTTGGGACGAGAGACGGGAGACGAGGCAATGGCGATCGTTCAGATCTCACCCACCGATGCGGCGTGGCTGCTGCTCGAGTCGCGCGACACTCCGATGCACGTGGGAGGGCTGCTCGAATTCACGCGCCCGCACGACGCTCCCGCGGACTACCTGAAACGCGAGCTCGTGCGCATGCGCGCGACCCGCACGCTCCCGGAGCCGTGGAACCTCAGGCCGCTCGAGCTCCCGCTCGTGGGTACCGCGCTGCCGCTTCTGCAGACCGTCCGAGACGTCGACCTCGACCACCACGTGCGCCACTCCGCGCTTCCCGCGCCCGGTGGGCAGCGCGAGCTCGGCATCCTCGTCTCGCGCCTGCACAGCCACCAGCTCGACATGCACCGGCCGCTGTGGGAGCTGCACCTCATCGAGGGACTGGAACGCGACCGCTTCGCGATCTACACAAAGATGCACCACAGCCTGATCGACGGGGTGAGCGGCATGCGCATGCTGCTGCGCGCGCTCTCCACCGACCCTGATGAGCGCGACACGCCCGCCTTCTGGACGGTCGGTCCGGGCGCGACGACGAGGCCCAGGCAGGACTCCGAGCGTGGCGGGTTACGCGGCGCGCTCGCGGCACTGAGGACGGGGGCGGACGACCTCGTCGGGCTCACCCGCTCCGCGCTCGAGCTCGCAGGTGCGACCGTCAGCGACAGCCCACTGCAGGCGCCGTTCACGGCGCCCGGCTCGGCGCTCGGCGGCCCGATCGAAGGTCAGCGCCGGTTTGCGACGCAGCAGTACTCGCTGGAGTTGCTGAAGTCCCTCGCGCGGGCTGCCGAGTGCACGCTCAACGACATCGTCCTGTACCTCTGTGGGACGGCCCTGCGCCGGTACCTGTCCGAGCACGCGCGCCTGCCGCGTCGCTCGCTCACCGCCGGCATCCCGGTCAACCTGCGCGACGCCGACGACAACCGCACGGGCACCGCGATCGGGATGACGATCGCCGACCTCGGAACGAACGTCGGCGACCCGCTCGCGCGCCTCGCGGCCGTCAAGCGCTCGACAGCCGCCGCCAAGCGCCAGCTCGGCACGCTCCCGCGCAGCGCGCTGGGCACGCAGGCGGTTGTCATCAACGGGCCGTACATCCTCGCGCTGCTCGCCGGTCTCGGCGGTCACACGCCGGTCCCCTTCAGCGTCGCCGTCTCGAACGTGCCCGGTCCGACGGAGCCCCTGTACTTCAACGGCTCGCGCCTCGACGCGATCTTTCCGGTCTCGCTGCTCACGCACGGAAACGCGCTCAACATCACCTGCGTCAGCTACGCGGGCACGCTCAACTTCGGCCTAATCGGCGCGCGCGACTCCCTGCCGCACCTGCAACGACTCGCGATCTACCTCGGCGAGGCCGTCGAGGAGCTGTCCGATCTCCTCCTCCCCGAAAGGGCCACCCCAAGCGCCCCGCCGCGCGCCGCCGACCGGACGAGCAGCACCGCCGCCCCGCCGCGCGCCGCCGAGCGGACGGGCACCACAACCGCGCCGCCGCGCGAGACCCCTGGCGAGGCAGCTACCACCAAGGAGACCCCCGGCGGGCCAGGTGACGCCCACGACACCCGCGGCGAGGTGAGTACTGCCACGGAGCGTCCCGGCGAGGCTCCTACTGGCACGGAGCCCCCCGGCGAGGCAGGCGACACCGCCGACGCCGGCGACCAGGCGGGCACCATCGATGCCGACGCGGCGCCGAGCAACGGGCACCTTACGCAGCACGCGAATGGCGACGGCGGGCGGCTCGCCAACGGCGCGAAGCCCGAGGGCGAGGGCGCGACGCCGGCCGACGGCGATAACTCTGCTTCCGCCTCTACCGCCGAGCATCGCGCGACATGAGCACCGAGGGTGCGGTCGTCGGCGCGGGTGCCACGGCGCGCGGGCGCGCGGGCGTGGAGGAGCTGCCGCCGGGCCCTAGCGAGCCTCCGCTGGTGCAGACGCTGTGGTGGCTTCTGCGCCCGATCTCGTTCATGGAGCGCAACCGCAGGCGCTTCGGCGACGCGTTCAGCGTGCGCTTCATGGGGTTCACGCGGCCGATGGTCATGCTCTCCGACCCCGAGACGCTCCGTGCGCTCTACACCGAGCACCGGCACGGGCTTCCGCCCGGCCGCACGCTCACGCTGATGCCCGTGCTCGGCCCGAGCTCGGTGCTGCTGCTGGAAGGCGAGGATCATCTCGCGCGCCGCCGGCTGATGCTGCCGCCGTTTCACGGCGAGCGTATGCGCTCGTACGAGTCGACGATGCGCGAGATCGCCGAGCGCGAGGTTGCGAGCTGGCCCGCCGAGGAACCGTTCGCGCTGCACCCGCGCATGCAGGCGCTCACGCTCGAGGTGATCCTCCGCGCGGTCTTCGGCGTGAGCGGCTCCGAGCGCGCGGTGCGCCTGCGCGAACTGCTGCCGCGGCTCGTCGGCCAGACGGCTTCGACGGGGCTGCAGCTGCGCGTGTTGATCGCTAGGCGCCTGCGCCGCAGTGACCCTCTCGAGAGCGTGCAGCGGCTAATGCGCGAGATCGACGACCTGCTGCTGGCGGAGATCTCCGAGCGCCGCTCCGACCCAGCGCTGCCGGAGCGCGAGGACATCCTCTCGCTGCTCATCGGCGGGCGATTTGCGGACGGCGGCGCGATGGACGATCGCGAGCTGCGCGACCAGCTGCTGACGCTCCTGCTCGCCGGGCACGAGACCACCGCGACGGCACTTGCGTGGACGTTCGACCTGCTGCTGCGCCACCCGCGCGAGCTTCAGCGGCTGCTCGCGGAGCTCGAGGAGACCGATGGCGACATCGACGGCGAGTACATGCGCGCAGTCGTCGCGGAGTCGCTGCGCCTGCGCCCCGTCGTGCCCCTCGCGGGACGCCGCCTGACGGCGGAGCTGCCCACGGGCAAGTGGACGCTTCCGGCCGGGACGGACGTGACACCCTCGATCTGGCTCACGCACATGCGCGAGGACACCTACCCGGAGCCGAAGGCGTTCCGCCCGGAGCGCTTCCTCGACGAACCGCCGTCGACGTACGCATGGATCCCGTTCGGCGGCGGTATACGCCGCTGCCTCGGCGCGGCGTTCGCCGAATTCGAGATGCGTGTGGTCCTCGCGACGGTCCTGCGCAGCCTCGAGCTCGAGCCGGTCGGAGCGGCACCCGAGCGGATCGCGCGCCGCAACGTGACCTTCTCGCCGCGCACCGGCACGCGCGTGCGCGTGCGCGCGCGGCGGCCCGCGCCGAGCACGCTCGCGGCATAGGATTCAGCGCCGGACGGCGGCCCGAGAAAGGAGACGTGATGGAGCTCACCGCGGCGCTTCCCAAGGCGGTCGCAAGCGGGATCGACGAGATCGAAGCGCTCAAGGGCAAGCTGATCGGCCCGAGCGACTGGCGCGAGGTCACCCAGCAGATGATCAACGAGTTCGCCGACCTCAGCGACGACCACCAGTGGATCCACGTCGACGTCTAGCGCGCGAAGGCCGAGAGCCCATTCGGCACGACCGTCGCGCACGGCAACCTCACGCTCTCGCTGATCGACGGGCTCCGCCGCGGCCTCGCCGACTGGAGCGGCTTCAAGCTCGGCGTCAACTACGGCTGGAACAAGGTCCGCTTCCCCGCTCCTGTCGTCGCCGGCGCGCGCGTGCGCTGCTACATGGAACTCGTGGAGGTCACCGAGATCGGCGGCGGCTGGTACCAGTTCGTCACGCGCTGCACCGTCGAGGCGGAGGGCAGCGAGAAGCCGGTGTGCGTCGCCGACAGCGTCGGGCGCGTGCTCGTGGACGGGTAGCCCACCCCGTCCGCCTACTCGGCGAACGCCTCGCGCGCCGCCTTCGCGCCCTTCGCGGAGCGCTCCGCGAAGCCGTACGTGCCCTCCCCGAGCAGCTCGCGCGCGGCGTCGAGCGCGGCGTCGTACGCGACGAACGCGAACGCGCCGCCGACCGACACCCGCTTGACGCCGAGCTCGGCGAGCTCGCGAACGGTCGGCGCGCCGGTGCGGGCGAGCACGTTCACGGGCCGCGTGACCACCGAGAGCAGCTCGCGAAGGTCCTCGGGGCGGTCGAAGAACGGGGCGTAGAGGACGTCGGCGCCGGCATCCTCGTAAGCCTTCAGGCGCGCGATCGTGTCGGTGACGTCGGGATTTCCGCGTAGGTGGTTCTCGGCGCGGGCGGTCAGCACGAGCGGCACGGGCCCCGAGTGCGCGGCGCTCGCCGCCGAGGCCACGC
>DATBCA010000353.1:0-4290 GCA_036270715.1 Solirubrobacteraceae bacterium | reverse complement strand
AACCACGCGTGCGCCTTCGCCAGGCGGTGATGGCCGCCGCCGAGCTCGAGCCGGTCGCGGGCGAGCTGCAAAACACGCTCGGCCTCGGCGAGCCGTTTCGCGACCCCGGCGTGGGCACGTTCGGGCTCGTGAACACGGTGTTCGCGATCTCCGACTGCTTCCTCGAGGTGATCTCGCCATCGCAGCCCGACACCGCCGCGGGGCGCTGGCTCGAGCGCCACGGCCGCGACGGCGGCTACATGGTGATCTTCGACCTCGAGGACCTCGACGGAGCGCGCTCGCGCGCCCAGGCGGCGGGCGTGCGCACGGTATGGCAGCTCGATCTGCCGGACATCTCGGGCACGCACCTGCATCCAGCCGACATGCGCGGAGCGATCGTCTCGATCGACCAGTCGCGCCCGTACGGCAGCTGGCGCTGGGGCGGCCCCGAGTGGACCGGCAAGATCGCCGCCGGCTCGCCCGGGCGGCTCGCGGGCGCCACGATCGCCGTTGCCGATCCCGAGGCCGTCGCCACGCGCTGGGGCGAGGTGCTGGGGATCGCGGTCAGCGACGGCGAGCGCCCGCGCCTCGTGCTCGACGGCAGCGAGGTGGCGTTCACCGAGCGCGCGGGCGCCGACCGCGAAGGTCTGACCGAGGTCGCGTTCGCCGACCTCCCTGCCGACGTCGCCGCCCGCGCGCCGGCGGAGGTCGGCGGAGTGCGCCTGCGCCCGCTGCAGCCCGCCTAAGCTAAACGCCGACCGCCGCGAACTGCGGCGCGCGCTTGTCGAGGAAGCTCCTGACGCCCTCGACGAAGTCTGGCGCGCCGAAGGATTCGACCATCAGGCGGTCGGCCTGCGCGAGGCCCTCCGCGAGCGGGCGTTCGAGGTCCGCGTAGACCTGACGCTTCATCGTCGCCATGCTCGCGGGCGAGCACTGCTCGGCGAGCTCGCGCGCGTACGCGAGCGTGGTGTCCATCAGATCCTCCTTCGGCAGCGCGCGGTTCACGAGCCCGAGCTCGGCGGCCTCCTCGCCGAGGATGACGCGCGCGGAGAACAGGAGGTCGAGCGCGCGCGCGGGGCCGATGAGGCGCGGGAGGATCCAGCCGATGCCGTGCTCGGCGACCAGGCCGCGGCGGGCGAAGGCGGTCGTGAGCTTCGCGTCGGCCGCCGCGAAGCGCAGGTCGCACATCAACGCCTGGACGAGGCCGATGCCGGCACAGGGGCCGTTGATCGCCGCGACGATCGGCTTCTCGATCGTGTGCGGGAACGTCTGCGGGCGCCGGTTCTCGGCGTGAGCGCGCGCGGCGTCGCCGTTCTCGCCGAGGCTCTCGAGATCCTGCATGTCGGCCCCCGCGCAGAAGCCGCGCCCCGCGCCCGTGACGACGATCACGCGCACCTCGCGCGAGCGCCCGCACTCCTCGAGCAGGTCGAAGTAGCCACGCTCCATCTCCGCCGTCCACGCGTTCAGCCGCTCGGGCCGATTGAGCGTGAGCACCGCCACGCCGTCGTTGATCGTGTGCTGCACCACCTCGCTCACCGCTTCCTCCCTTGATCGCCGATGCAGGGCTCGAGCGTACCGCCGCGGCGCGCCTCGCGGCAGTTCATGGCGCGGAGCGCACCGGCGCGACCAAGGCGCGCGGGCGCCATCTTGCTCGGGCGCTCAGCGCAGCTGCGCCGCGCCCGCGCGGTCGGCCAGCACCTGCGCGAGGTGCGCGCGCTGGCGCTTCGCGCCGCCGAGCAGCGCCGCGTCGATCTGCGCGCGCTTGAACAGCCAGTGCACGTCCGCCTCCCAGGTGAAGCCGATGCCGCCGTGCGCCTGGATCGCGCTCGCGGTGACTTCGCGTCCGGCGCTCGACGCCGCGGCCTTCGCGAGGGCGGCGGCCTCGGGGAGCGACGCGGGGTCGGCGTCGGCGCTCCACGCGGCGGACGCGGTTGTCGCGCGCGCCATCTCGGTTTCCAGCAGCATCTGCGCACAGCGGTGCGAGACCGCCTGGTAGCTGCCGACGGGGACGCCGAACTGGCGGCGCTCCTTGACGTACTCGACGGTCATCTTCACGGCGCGGTCGCACACGCCGACGAGCTCCGAGCTGACAGCGACGAGCGCGCGGTCGACACCCGCGCCGACGTCGCCCTCGAGCTCCTCGCCCGCCTCCGCCTCTGCGCTCACGCTCGCGGCGGAGCGCGTCGGGTCGATCGACTCGGTGCTCGTCACCTCGGCCTGCTCGGGCGCGAGCACGCGCGCGCCGGCGTCCTCGTCGACGAGGACGATCACGCCTGCGTCGGCGCCGCCGACCACGAGCTCGGCGGTTCCGCCGACGGCGAGGCCGAGTGCGCCGGTGACCTCGCCGCTCGCGAGTCCCGGCAGCAGGCGCTCGCACTGCTCGGCCGAGCCCGCGTTCTCGATCAGCGTGCTCGCGAGCACCGTCGGCAGGAACGGGACGGCCGCGACCGTCGACCCGAGCTCTTCGCAGAGGATCGACAGCTCGATCCGCCCGAGACCCTGCCCGCCGTAGTTCTCGGACACGGCGATCCCGGGCCACCCGAGCTCGCACAGCTCGCGCCACAGGGCGTCGTCACTGCGACCGCTCTCGGCGTGCTCGCGCACGCGCTCAAAGCGCGAACGCTCGGCCAGCAGGTCGTGGGCGGTGCGCTGGATCTCGCGCTGGTCGTCGGTGAGGCCGAAGTCCATCGCGCGCCAGCTCTACGCCGCGACCTTCAGGCGCGGCAGGCCGAGGACGCGCTCGGCGACAATGTTCTTGAGGACCTCGGTCGTTCCGCCCTCGATCGTGTTGCCGCGCGCGCGCAGCATCTCGTAGCTCCAGCCGGTGTGTGCGGTCAGCGCCTCCGGGCCGACGATGTCGACGGCGAGCTGCGTGAGTTTCTGGTTGGTGTCGGACCACAGCCACTTCGTGAGCGAGCCCTCGGGGCCAGGCTGGCCGTAGCGTTCGACGTCGGTCAGACCCTTCCAAGCGAGCAGGCGTATCGACTCGCAGCGCACGTGCAGGTCGGCGAGCGCGTCGGCGTACAGCGGGTCGGCGAGCAGGCCGCGCTGGGCGGCCGTCTCGATGAGGTCGTCGAGCATGTGGCGCAGGCGGATCTGGAGCGCGAAACCGAGCCCGGCGCGCTCGTTCATGAGCGTCGTGAGCGCGACCTTCCAGCCGTTGCCGACGCCGCCGACGACGTTCGCGTCGGCAATCCGCGCCTCCTCGATGAACAGCTCGTTGAACTCGGACTCGCCGGTGATCTGGCGCAGCGGTCGCACCTGCACGGCGTCCTGTTCCATGTCCATGAGGAAGTACGTGAGCCCCTTGTGCTTGGCGGCGTCGAAGTCGGTGCGGGCGACGAGCATGCACCACTTCGAGTGCTGCGCGCCGCTCGTCCAGACCTTCTGGCCGGTGACGACCCACTCCTCTCCGTCTTTGACCGCACGAGTTTTCAGCGACGCGAGGTCCGAGCCCGCCTAGGGCTCGGAGAACCCCTGGCACCAGATCTCCTCGGCGGAGAGGATCGGCGGGAGGTAGCGCTCCTTCTGTGCGTCGGTGCCCCACACCATCAGCGTGGGCCCGCCGAGGAGGACCCCGAGCGTGTTCGCCGCGAGCGGCACGCGCGCGCGCCCGATCTCCTCGAAGTAGATCGCGGACTCCGTCAGCGTGGCGCCGCGGCCGCCGTACTCGACCGGCCACGCGGGCGCGGCCCAGCCGGCGTCGTACAGCCGCCGCTGCCAGGCGCGCCGCCACGCGAACTCCGCGTCTTCGTCGCCGTGCGCCGGGCGTTCGTCGGGCGGGTTGTCGGCGAGCCACGCGCGCAGCTCGTCGCGGAAGGCCGTCTCGCGCTCTGAGAACGTCAGGTCCATCGCCTTTGGGAAACCCTACCCGAGGGCCGGTGCCCGCGTGCTCAGCTCTCGGTGCTGCGGGGCGCGTAGCGGTGGTGGAGCATCAGCGCGTTGCCGTCGCGGTCGGCAAAGAACGCCATGTGGCAGACGCCCGTATCGAGCGTGTCGCCGGAGAACCCGACACCTCGCCCCTCGAGCTCCGCGCGTGCCGCGTCGACATCGTCGACGTGCAGGCCGATCGCGTTCAGATTCGCGCTGTGGGTCATGCCGAACTCCTCCGCGTTGAAGATGCTCAGCGTGAGGTTTCCCGTCTCGAACTCCGCGTAGTTGCGCTCGGGCATGTAGACCGAACGCGGAAGCCCGAGCGTGTCGCCGTAAAAGGCGACGGCCGCCTCCAGGTCACGCGTCGGCATGCCCACGAAGTCGGTCCCGGTGACGATTTGTGCTCGCGTTGCCACGACGCTGCTCCTCTCGCTCGTT
>DATBCA010000352.1:0-3282 GCA_036270715.1 Solirubrobacteraceae bacterium | reverse complement strand
CGGCCTGGAACTCGGCGTCGCTGGGAAGGCCTGCCTCCCGCGCGGAGCGGCAGAGCAGCTCGACCCAGCGCGTGCGCTGCTCCTCGGTGAGCGCCTTGCCGAGGTGCTGGGAGACCATGCGCTCGTAGCCGCCGTGCCGCTCGCTGTAGAGGTGCGGGCCGCCGAACACCTCCGCCAGCCATCTCGCGACGCGCTGCGGGTGATCGGGCGCCATGTTCGCGAACAGCGGCGCGAGCAGCGGATCCTCGGGCACGTACTTCTCGTAGAAGAGGCGCGTCATCCGCGTCAGCGCGGGCAGGCCGCCGCACCACTCGAACAGGGTCGGCACGCGCTCGGGGTCACCGACCGGATCCTCGAAGTCGATGTACCAGTGCATGCCGCTGCAGAAGGGCTTGTTCTGCGAGTGCCCGCAGCGACACAGCGCGTAGTGCTCGAGCGATGCCCCCGCCGCGCGCTGCACCGGCTCGCCGAGCTCGTCGGCGAGCGCGATGCCGCCGGTCACGCGGTAGGGCCCGTCCTTGGTCACCTCGATCGCCGGCTCGCGCGCGCCGTCCCAGTCGACGGCCTCTCGCGCCTCGACGCCGTCGATCGCATAGCTGAGCGCGCCCGAGGGACAGTCGCGCACCGCGCGCATGATCTCGTCCATCCGCCCGCCGCTCGGCGTCACGAACGTACCTTCGGTGTGGAACACGCTCGGCAGCCGATCGGAGCACAACCCGGAGTGCTGGCAGATTCCCCGGTTGTCGATCACGGTCAGCTGCACACCCGCGTATTCGTCGCGCCGGTCGGGCACACGCTTGGGGTCCTTCTCGCCGGAGAAGCCCACGCGCGCACACGAGCCGTCGCACGTCGGCTTCGTCGCCGACTCGCCGCAGCGGCACAACGCCATCGCCGGCCACGCCGGGAGCTCGAGGCCGAGCCAGTCGCAGACGCGCTCGCCGTTCGTCACGAGGTACGGACCGTCGTGCGCGCAGCGGATGCTCGGCGCGAGGCCGCTTTGAAGCTCGCGCAGCTCGGACACACGCGCGGCACGAGCGCTCGCTCCGTCGCCCGGCGCGAGCTCGAGCGCGAGCTCCTGAAGCGTCGCGCTCGCGTGAGTGAGCAGCGTCTCCTGCTTCGCGCTACCGCTCCACCGCGCGCGCAGGTCGCTCGCTTCCTTTGCCAGGCCCCAGAGCCGCTCGGGGAGGTCGAGCGAGTCGTCGCGGTCGCGCGCGGACTCGGCCGCGGGCTCGACGCGCTGCGATAGCGCGCTGCGCGCCTGGCCGGTCACGGCTGCGGCGAGCGGCAGCAGGACGCCGTAGCGCAGCCGGACGGCCAAACGCGCGCTCGACGGGTCGGCGGCGGCGCCTGTGAGCGCCTCGTAGGTCGTTCGCGCGAGCGCCGCAAGCGCCTCAGCCGCCGAGCCCTCGTGTGGCGATGCTTCGATCGTTGCCACCAACGCGCCGGCGTTGCCCAGCGCCTCCGCGACGGCCTGCTCCTCAGGCGGCGAACCTTCGCGCTCCGCGCGTGCAAAGCGGCTCGCGCCGCCCCACTCGCCGAAGTGCGCGGCGAGCGAGTCGGCGATCTCCTCGAGCGCCGCACCGACCGGTGCGAGCTCGCTCGCAACGTCCACGCTTGCGATCTCGCGTATCAGCCCGCAGAAGTTGCCCGCCTCGCGCAGGCGCTCCTCGAGCAGAACCCACGCGGCCTCCCTGTGCGGCATCAGGTAGTCGCTCTCGTAGAAGAGCTCGAAGCTCGGCCCTGCGGTCATGCCCGGATGGTCCGCGCCGACCGGCAGCGTCGTGATCAGGTTCCCGAGCGGCTTCAGCACGCGCAGCATGATCTGAACCGTCGCGTCCGCGAGCGTCTTCAGCTGGACGTCGCTCTCCTCGGTGTGCGCGAAGTAGCGCTCGAAGATCAGCAGCAGAACCTCATAGCTCACGTTGAAGAGGTCCGCGCAGCGCGAGGTGACGCGCTCGCCGATCAACGCTACGGAGTCGTCGTGCTCGCACGGGCGCGCAGTCGCGAACATCACCGGCCTCGCCGGCTCGAAGCGCGGGCTCGCCTTCTTCATCTCGCGGTACTCGTCGAGGATCTGCACGAACTGGCCGAAGTGCGCTTGCGCCCAATGGCCGCGCGCGCCCTCGCCCTGCTCGAGAATCGTGTCGATCGCCTTCTGCGCCGAAGCGAGATCGGTGACGGGCACGAGCTCGGGCCAGCGGAAGTGCTCGCTGCTCGCCTGCGCGCGCGGCGGCCCGACGAACAGGTTCCGCTCGCCGAACTTCTCCGCGAGATGCGCGAGGCCGTGCTCGATCGAGCGGTAGAGGTGGCCGACCGTCGCGAAATCCTGCGGTCGGGGAACGATGTCGCGCTCGGCCATCAGCGGCACCGCGTCGTGGACCGGCGCGTCGATCCCCTCGGCTCCCGCGATCGCCATCCCCTCGGGGCGCTCGAGGAACATAAAGTGCCGCAACGCCGCTTCGCCGAAGGGCACGAGTGTGAGGTTCACGCCGGCGGGGTAGTGGTGGGCGGGCGCAGGCAGGTTCGGGCGCCCGAGGTGCGGCGCGGACCCGATCGCCGAGAGGAGGTTGTGCACGAGCGCCAGGTGCAGCATCTCCTCGGTGGCTACGTGCGAGATCGCGCGCCGCCAGCGCGTCACCGCCTCGAGCTCCGCCGCTGATAGGCGCTCGTCCTCGCGCTGCTTGAGCGAGAACGCGGCGAACAGGTACTGACACATGATCCCGTGCTCGAGCTCCGAGGCCTCGCACAGCATGTAGATCAGCGCCTCCCGGTGCTCGATCACGAACGGCGTCTCGGGCGCGGCCTTGCCGCCGCGCGAGGCGATCACCCGCGCGAGGCGCCCCTCGCCGCCGCGCGGAGCGGGCGCCGCGCTCACGAGCCCTCGCCCATCGCCTGGCGAAGCAGCTCGATCAACGCCGAGCCGATCTTGCTTCGGCCTCCAATCACGAGAATCACGGCGGTGCTCCTCTCATCGGCGGGTAGCGTCCCGACGGCAGCGGGGCCGCGCAGGCGGCTGCAACTTTACATTGAGTCGAAGTAATCTGAAGCGTGCCGCGCGCGCATCGAGCTTAGACTGCCCGCGATGGCCCGCGAGCGCGCCAGAGACGACGCGGTGGACGGGATGACCGCCGCGCTTGCCGACGTCCTGCCGGACGTCGATGCGCGCGCGCACGGCGCCATCGCGAGACTGTGCCGAACGCATCGCCTGCTCTACTCGGAGCTCGAAGCGGTCGCGGCCGACTTCGGGACCTCGATCGCCGCGCTCGACGCGCTCGCCGCGCT
>DATBCA010000351.1:0-2184 GCA_036270715.1 Solirubrobacteraceae bacterium | reverse complement strand
GGCTCGAACGCGAAGGGAAGTTCCCGGCGCAGAAGCTTCCCGGGGCCGACGTAAACGTCCGCTCCGGGACCGTCGTCGCGAAGGCCGGCGGCGTCGTGCTCCCCGAACCGATCTCGGCAAGCGTGGGGCAGGTCGCGCGCGCGGTGCATGTCTCCCCCGGGGCTCTCAGGAGCGCGACGTTGCATGCGTACGAACAGGCGCTCAGCGCGCAGCGCTCCAGTCCCACCCAGGGCACGTTCTACGCGGAGAGCTCTCGCAACGCCCAGCTCCAGCTGATCGTGCCCGCGGAGAAGGCGGGCGGGCCGTCGGGCTTCGCGCAGCTGCTGAGCCCGAACGGGCAGCTGATCCGCTCGAGCGGCCCGGCCGCGGGCCCGCCGCTGCCGGTGACGGCGGCGACGCGCTCAGTCGCGGCGGGCAAGCACAAGGCGTTCTTCACGGACGTGACGGTGGGCGGGACGCACGTGCGCATGTTCACCCAGCGCGTGTTCTCCGACGGCGTGGTCCAGATCGCCCTGCCGCTGACCGACGTCGACCACACGCTCAACCACCTCGAGCTGCTGCTCGCGATCGTGAGCGTCGGCGGGGTCGCGCTCGCGGCGTTGCTCGGATTGCTCGTCTCGAATGCGGCGCTCGTGCCCGTGCGCAGGCTGACCGGAGCGGCCGAACGCGTGACGCGCACGCGCGATTTGACCCACCGAATCCACGCGCGCGACGAGGGCGAGCTCGGGCGGCTGGCGGCGTCGTTCAACACGATGCTCGCGGCGCTCGAGCGCTCGCACGTGGCGCAGCGCCAGCTCGTCTCCGACGCGTCGCACGAGCTGCGCACGCCGCTGACGAGCGTCCGCGCGAACCTCGACGCGCTTGGCATGGGCGATCGCCTCTCGGCGCGCGACCGCGAGCGCGCGATCGCGGCGGCGCGCGCGCAGCTTGCGGAGCTGAGCGTGCTCGTGGGCGACCTCGTCGACCTCCGACCTCGCGGCGGCGGAGGCGATCGAGCGCGCGCGCCTTCACGCGCCGGACTGCCGCTTTGAGCTGCACGCGCAGCCGTGCCTCGTGTCCGCCGCGCCGGCGCGCCTGGACCGCGCGATCGCGAACCTGCTGGACAACGCGGTCAAGTGGGGGCCGCCGGGCGGGCCGGTCGAGGTGTTCGTGCGCGACGGGCGCCTCGACGTGCGCGATCACGGGCCGGGCATCGACCCGGAGGACCTCCCGCATGTGTTCGACCGCTTCTACCGCGCGCGCGACGCGCGCGGCCTTCCCGGATCGGGCCTCGGCCTCGCGATCGCGCGCCAGGTCGCGGACACGCACGGGGGGAGCGTGCGCGCTGCCAACGACTCCGACGGCGGCGCGCGATTGACGCTCGAGCTGCCGACGCTGGCGATGAGCGCGGAGGATGCGCCCGAGGTTCATCAACCTCCTCCCCCCCTCTCAGGCTCCTTTCAGGCGCGGGCTTCTTGATTTGGACACGGCCGCCGCCGGGCACGCCCGGCGGGGCCGGCCAACTTGACGCCTACGAAAAAGGAGCACGATGTCCCTTCGTTTCACACGCGCGCTCGCCGACCGCCGATCGGGCGCCGTCGTCGGCGCCCTCGCCGCGAGCATCCTGCTGGCGGCGTGCGGCGGATCGGGGACGTCGACGAACTCGGTCGCCTCCTCGGAAAAAAGCCGCGAACAGCAGTTCCTCCAGTTCAGCAAATGCCTGCGCGAACACGGGATAAACCTCCCGACGCCGACGGGCGGTGGGCCGGTCAGGATTCAGGGGAACGGCAACATCACCCCACAGCGCATGGAAGCCGCGCAGGCAGCGTGCAGGAAGTACGCGCCCGCGAACAGGCTAAAACTCACGCCACAACAGCGCGTCGAACGCGAAGAAGCCGTGCAGAAGTTTGCGAAGTGCATGCGCGAACACGGCATCAAAATCGAAGCGAAGACCAGCGGCGGGGGTGCGGAGATCGGCATTCACGTCGGCCGTGGCGAAGGTGGTCCAAACCCCGCAAGCCCCGCCTTCGAAACCGCGCAGAAAGCCTGCCAGGCCTATCTACCGAAGCCACCCGGCGGGAGGCTCGGCGGGCCAGGCGGTCCCCAGACGAGCAAATCCGGCGCTGGCAGCGGCGCGAAGTTCGGCCTACAGGTCGGCGGCTGAGCGGTGTCGCGCCGCCGTCGCATCGCAGCGCTCGCCGCGCT
>DATBCA010000350.1:0-12523 GCA_036270715.1 Solirubrobacteraceae bacterium | reverse complement strand
TGACACGTCGAGCAGATGTTCATCATCAGCTCCGCGCCCTCCACCTGCTGCGCCAGCGCGAACGTGCGCGCGTTCAGCGTGTCCGCGAGCTCCTGGTTGTGCTCCGCAATCACCCCCGCACCCGTGCAGCACGCGCGGTCGAGCTCCACCAGCTCGATGTCCAGCAGCGGCGCCACCTTCGCCATCGAGCCGTGGAGCTCGGGCGTGAACCCCCGGCTGACGCAGCCCGGCCAGTAAGCCACCCTCATCAGCTCGTCTCCTCCTCGGCCGGCTCGGCGGCGGCGGCCTCGCTGGCCGCGGGCGCGGCGGGATCGACTCCGTTTGCTGCTGCCGCGTGCGCGCCCGCGTCCGCGTGCGAGGCGTCGGCGGCGTGAGCGGGCGGCCCGTCTTCGTCACGGCCGGTTACGTACAGGTTCAGCTCGATGCGCTCAGCGCGCCCCTCGACCTTGTCATAGATCGCATGCACCGCGTCGAGGTCGCGCTTGGGCAGCTTGTGGCCGAAGAGCGCGATTTTCGGGTTGAACTTGCCGCTGAGCAGCCCGCGGATGATCACCGGCAGCGAGGACAGGAGCTCTTTGCCCGCGGCGGGCGCGAATTTGCCGAACCACGAGTTGCCGCCGTAGGAGCGGGACAGGAGTTCGGCCTCGTGGTTGAGGCCGTAGTCGCGTATGAGCGTCGTGAACGCCGCCTCGTGGCGCTCGCCGTTGGTGCGGTCGACGATGTCGTGATCGGCCGTCGCGACCCTGCGCAGGCGCATGATCTGCCCCATCGGGTTGACGTCCTTCGGGCACGCCTCCACGCACTTGAAGCAGTGCGTGCAGTCGAAGATGCCCTGCGGGTCCTGCGCGAGGTCGTTCAGGCGCTCGAGCTGCGCGTCGTCGCGCGGGTCGCCGACGAAGCGGTATGCCTTGGCGAGCGCCGCGGGGCCGATGAAGCCCGGGTCGACCTCCATCGCCAGGCAGTCGGACACGCACGCTCCGCACTGGATGCACGCCATCGTCTGCGTCACGTCGACCATCGCGTCGTGCGACACGAGGTACTCGCGCTCCGGCACCGGCTGCTTTGCGATCAGCCACGGCGTCACGCGCTGGATCTTCTTCCAGTGCACCGCGTCCATGTCCACGATCAGGTCCTTGATCACCGGCATGTTCCCCATCGGCTC
Source organism: Solirubrobacteraceae bacterium (assembly GCA_036270715.1). Lineage (GTDB taxonomy): Bacteria > Actinomycetota > Thermoleophilia > Solirubrobacterales > Solirubrobacteraceae > Palsa-744. The sequence goes on along the minus strand of DATBCA010000350.1, from coordinate 11,361 downwards.
GATCACGATCACGCCGTCGCTCGCGCCGCTCTTCGCGGCGTCGAGGTGCGTGTGGCAGGCGAGCGCCGGTTCGCCGTTGACGCGCACGCCGCACGAGCCGCAGATCGCCTGGCGGCACGAGCAGCGGATGCCGATCGAGCCGTCGAAGCGGTCACGCGCCTGCAGGATCGCCTCGAGCACCGAGCGGTGCGGCTCCAGCTCGATCGTGTGCTCGTCCCAGTAAGGCGCACCGCCCGACTCGGGGTCGTAGCGGCGCACGCGCAGCGTGAACGCCTCGGGTGGGCGGTCGGTGCTCGTCGCCATCAGTACCTGCGCTCCTCCGGCGGCCACTGCGTGATTGTCACCTCTGAGTAGCTCACCTGTGGGCCGTCGCCGTCACGCGAGATGTCGATGTGCTTGAGCCACTCCTCGTCGTTGCGCTCGGGGAAGTCCGTGCGGTACTGCGCCCCGCGCGACTCCTTGCGCTCGATCGCCCCCACCACGGTCGCCTCCGCGCAGTCGAGCATATAGCCCAGCTCGACCGCGCCGAGGACGTCCTGGTTGAAGACCGTACCGCGGTCGTCGATCCACGCCGTCTGCGCCTCCGCTTTCAGGCGATCAACCGTCTCGCGCGCCGTCTGCAGCCCGTCTTCGTCGCTGAACACCGCGACGTGCTCGTTCATCATCTCGCCGAGCTCGTCCTTGATCTCCGATATCCGCCTGCCCTCGCGCGGGCGCGAGATGATCGCTTCGAGCTCGCTCGCGTCCGTGCGCCGCGCCGCCTCGGCGTCGAGCACCGGCATCGGCATCGACGCCGCGCGCGCCGCCGCGTGGTCGCCGGAGCGCCGCCCGAAGATCAGCGTGTCGAGCAGCGAGTTCGCGCCGAGGCGGTTGCCGCCGTGGACCGACACGCACGCCACCTCGCCCGCCGCGTACAGCCCCTCGATCGGCGTGCGCCCGTCGACGTCCGTCTTCACGCCGCCCATGATGTAGTGCTGGCCTGGCCGGATCGTGATCGGTTCGCGCGTGATGTCCACGCCCGCGAAGTCCTTGCCCAGGTTCACGATCTCGCGCAGCGCCTCGAGCGTGCGCCTGCGCGGGACCACCGTCACGTCTAGGAGGATGCCCTGGCCCCCCGGGCCCACCCCGCGACCCTCGTCGATCTCGATCTGCTCCGCGCGCGAGACCACGTCGCGCGAGGCCAGCTCCATCTTGTTCGGCGCCGATTTCTCCATGAAGCGCTCGCCCGCCGCGTTCAGCAGGTGCGCGCCCTCCCCGCGCGCGCCCTCGGTGATCAGGATGCCGCTGCCGAGCAGCGTCGTCGGGTGGTATTGCACCATCTCCATGTCCATCAGGGGCGCCCCCGCCCGGTAGGCCATCGCGATCCCGTCGCCCGTGACGATCAGGCCGTTCGTCGTCGGCTTGTACGCCTGGCCCGCGCCGCCGCACGCGAGGATCACGTTCTTCGCCGTGAACGCCTCCATGTGCCCGCTGCGTACCTCGCGCGCGACCACCCCGCAGCAGTCGCCGCCCTCGCCGCGGATCAGCGACGTCGTGAACCACTCCTCGTAGCGCTCTACCGCCTCGTGGTGGCGCATGAGCTGCTCGTAGAGGACGTGCAGGAGCGCCTGCCCGGTGATGTCCGCGACGTACGCCGTGCGCTTCATCGACGCGCCGCCGAACGCACGCAGGTCCAGTTCGCCCTTCTCGTTGCGGTGGAATGTCACGCCGATGTGCTCGAGGTGCATGACCTCGCCCGGCGCCTCCGAGCACATGACTTCGATCGCGTCCTGGTCGCCGAGGAAGTCCGAGCCCTTGACCGTGTCGTACGCGTGCGAGTGCCAGTCGTCGTCGACGCTGATCGCCGCGTTGATCCCGCCGGCCGCCGCCACCGAGTGCGAGCGCACGGGATGCACCTTGCTCATGATCGCCACGCTCGCGCCCGCCTGCGCCGCCGCGAGCGCCGCGCGCTGGCCTGCGAGGCCGGCTCCGATGATCAAGACGTCGTGTGATGGCATTGGGGGAGGGTGTGCGCCGCGCCGGCAGGTCTCCGATCGCCGATTCTCCGACCGGTGCCCCGCTCAGCGCGGGAACTCTACAAAACGACCCTCCCTCGCACCGTAGCGCGCGCTGAGACTGACATCCGGCGGCCCGGCGCCATGGCGTGGCGGCTGCTGCTGCGCGGACCCTGACCGCGCCTACGTCGTGCGCAGCGCCTGCTGCACCTGCGCGAGCGTGACCACGCCGCGCAGCACCCCTTCGCCGTCCACCGCCACCATCGCGCCCAGGCGCCCCAGGCCCTCGGAGCCCAGCAGCACCTCCAGCGGCTCGTCCTCCGAGATCCGCACCGGCATGTTCGGCTCGAGAGCGTCGATGACCGGCAGCGCCGGACGACCCGCGGAGATCTCCGAGTCCACGGTCGAGGAGCGCACGACCCCGAGGAAGTGGCGCGCGGGGTCCACGACCGCAAACCACGGCCAGCTGTAGCGCATGAAGAACTGTTCGTGCACCTCGAGCAGCGTCAGCTCCGCCGGAACCGTCACCGGGTTGCGGTCCATGATGTCCGCCACCGTCACCTTCGCGATGCGCTTGCTGATCGCGCTCTGCGCCACCGCCGCGCTCGCCGACTGGTAGAGAATGAACGACAGCACGATCGTCAGCAGCGCGAAGCCGTCGCCACGCGCTAGCGCCCAGAAGCCCAGCGCGCCCAGGGCAAGAGCCACCACCTGGCCGGCGCGCCCGGTCACGGCGGTCGCGCGGTTGCGGTCGCCCGTCAGCTTCCAGATCACCGCGCGTGCGATCCGCCCTCCATCCAGAGGGAACGCCGGGATCAGGTTGAGCACGAGCACGAGCGTGTTGATCGTCGCGAGCCAGCTCAGCCACACCAGCGCCGGTGTCGCGTGCACGCCGCTGCTCGCGACAGCCACTTCGAAGAACTGGCTCTTCCCCGCGATCACGCGCCCCGCGACGATGCACGCGACGATCACCAGGAACGTCACCGCCGGGCCGGCCGCCGCGACGCGGAACTCGATCCCCGGCGTCGGCGACTCGGTCGTGCGCGTGATCCCGCCCAGCGCCCACAGCTCGATTCCGGCGACGGTCAGCCCGTTGCGCCGCGCGACGAACGCGTGGCCGAGCTCGTGCAGCACGATCGACACGAAGAACGACAGCACCGACGCCACCGCGACCGCGTACGCCGTCGTGCGCGAGCCGCCAAGCAGTTTGTGGAACGGGTCGGTCAGCACGAAGATGAACAGGAACAGCACGAAGAACCAGCTGATCCCCACGCTCACGCGGATGCCTTTTATGCGTGCGAGCTGAAAGGTGCGGCGCGGAGGCATGACGCAATGGTAGGCCGCGCGCGCATGGCCTCCTTCACTCGTCGAGCTCTCACGCGGTCACTCGAGGCGCGCCACACGCGGGCGCGAACTCGAGGCGCGCCACGCGCAGGCGCGAACGCGCTGCTCCACCGCGCACTACCTGGTACGCACTACCCGCTACGCGGCGGGAAGGCTGCGCGCGATGATGCGCTCGAAGTCGCAGCCGGCTGGGAGCGTCCCGTACTCGAGGCCGCACTCGCCGGCGACGCGGGAGGCGCAGTAGGCGTCGGCGACGGCGGCGTCACCGTCGCGCACGAGCAGTGAGCCCTGCAGGCATACCGCCATGCCTTCGACGACGCGGCGCGCGCGCGTCTCGAGCGTCTGTGGATCGGCGAATTCACCCTTGAGCTCGTCGATGCGCGCGTCGAGGCGCTTGTCGCCGCCGCGCGCCTGCTCGAGCTCGGCGAAGAAGACCTCGAGCGAGCGCGGAGTGCGCGTGAGTGCGCGCAGGACGTCGAGGCTCATGACGTTGCCGGAGCCCTCCCAGATCGAGGCGAGGGGCGCCTCGCGGTAAAGGCGCGGCATGCCGGACTCCTCGACGTAGCCGTTGCCGCCGAGGCACTCGAGCGCCTCGAACGCGTGGTTGGGCGCACGCTTGCACGTCCAGTACTTGCCGACTGCGGTGGCGAGGCGCTTGAAGAGCTGCGAGTCGGTGTCGTGCGCGTCGGCGTCAGCGTCGGCGTGCGCCTCGTCGTAGGCGCGCGCCAGGCGCATCGCGAGCGCTGTCGCCGCCTCCGACTCGACGCACAGGTCCGCGAGCACGTTGCGCATCAACGCCTGGTCGATCAGCAGCTTGCCGAAAGCGTGGCGATAAGCCGCATGGTGGGTGGCGTTGACGACGCCAACGCGCATGCCCGCGGCGGTTCCGATCACGCAGTCGAGCCGCGTGTGGCCGACCATCTCGATGATCGTCGGCACGCCACGCCCCGGCTCGCCGACCATCTGCGCCCAGGCGCCGTGCAGTTCGATCTCCGAGGACGCGTTGGAGTGGTTGCCGAGCTTGTCCTTCAGGCGCTGGATGTGGAACGCGTTGCGGCTGCCGTCGGGCAGGATGCGCGGCAGCAGGAAGCACGAGAGGCCGTCGTCGGTCTGCGCGAGCACGAGGAACATGTCGGACATCGGCGCCGAGCAGAACCACTTGTGTCCCGTGAGTTCGTATTCGGCGCCCGCGCCGCCGCCGTTCAGCGGCCGCGCGCGGGTGGTGTTCGCGCGCACGTCCGAGCCGCCCTGCTTCTCGGTCATCGCCATGCCGGTGATCGCGCTGCCCTTCTCGGTCGCGGGGATCAGGCGCGGGTCGTAGCTCGTCGCGGTCACGAGCGGCTCCCAGATCGCCGCGAGCTCGGGCTGCGCGCGAAGCGCGGGGACGACGGCGAAGGTCATCGTGATCGGGCACGCGAAGCCCGCCTCGGCCTGCATCGCGGTCATATACAGCGCCGCGCGCGCGACGTGCGCGGCGGGCTCGTCGCTCGTCCACGGGAGCGAGTGCAGCTCGTTCTCCACGCCCAGCTTCATCAGCTGGTGCCACGCGGGGTGAAACTCGACCTCGTCGATCCTGTTGCCGTAACGGTCGAACGTGCGCAGCACGGGCTTGTTCTCGTTCGCGAGCCTGCCCCACAGCATCTGCGGCTCGCCGCCGACCACGCGCCCGAGCTCCGCCGCGCGCTCGCGCGCCCACCCGCCGCCCTCGCGCTCGAGCGCCTCGGTCAAGGGCAGGTTGGTCGAGAACACGTCGAGCCCTTCGAGCGGCGGCACCTGGTTGGAGACCTCGTGCGTCTGCCAGGCGGCGGCGCGCGTCTTCAGCGGGTGTGTGCCAGGCGCGGCTTGGGTTGCACCCTCCATGACCTCTCGAAGTGAAGCAGATGTCGCGCGCCGAGCGCCCGCGCGCGCCGCGCTAGATAGCATCGCTGCCCCGCGCGGCCCGCGACATGCGAGGCCGCGCATCGATCATCCGAGACGCGCAAGCCACGACGAGAGGCAAGCCGATGCCAAAGATCAAGGTCGAGAATCCGATCGTCGAGCTCGACGGCGACGAGATGACGCGCGTGATCTGGGCTTTCATCAAGAAGCAGCTGATCCTGCCGTACCTCGACGTCGACCTGCGCTACTTCGACCTGAGCATTCAGAGCCGCGATGCGACGCGCGATCAGATCACGGTCGACGCGGCAAACGCGATCAAGCAGTTCGGCGTCGGGGTGAAGTGCGCGACGATCACCCCCGACGAGGCGCGCGTGGCCGAGTTCGGGCTCGCGGAAATGTACAAATCACCCAACGGTACGATTCGCAACATCCTCGGCGGCGTGATCTTCCGCGAGCCGATCGTGATCAGCAACGTGCCGCGGCTCGTCGAGGGGTGGAAGGCACCGATCGTCATCGGCCGCCACGCGTTCGGCGACCAGTACGCCGCGACCGACGTGGTGATCCCGGGCGCCGGAACCCTGACCCTGAACTACACGCCGAGCGACGGAGGTGACCCGATCGACCTCCACGTTTACGACTATCCAAGCGCCGGCGTAGCGCTCGCGATGTACAACCTCGATGACTCGATCGCCGACTTCGCGCGCGCGTGCCTGCGGTTCGGTCTGCAGCGGCAGCTGCCGGTGTACCTCTCCACGAAGAACACGATCCTCAAGCGCTACGACGGTCGTTTCAAGGACATATTCGCCGAGATCTTCGCGTCCGAGTTCAAGGAGGACTTCGACGCGGCGTCGCTCACCTACGAACACAGGCTCATCGACGACATGGTCGCCGCCGCGCTGAAGTGGCCGGGCGGATATGTGTGGGCGTGCAAGAACTACGACGGCGACGTGCAGTCGGACACCGTCGCACAGGGCTTCGGCTCGCTGGGGCTGATGACGAGCGTGCTGATGACCGCCGACGGCAAGACAGTCGAGGCCGAGGCCGCTCACGGCACCGTCACGCGTCATTACCGCCAGCACCAGCGAGGCGAACCGACGTCGACGAACCCGATCGCGTCGATCTTCGCGTGGACGCGCGGGCTGTCCGCGCGCGGCCGCATGGACGCAACTCCCGCCGTGAGCGAGTTCGCCGAGACGCTCGAGCGCGTGTGCGTCGAGACGGTCGAAGGCGGCGCGATGACGAAGGACCTCGCGCTGCTGATCGGCGATCAGCAGCCGTGGCAGACGACGCAGGAGTTCCTCGCGAGCATCGACTCAAACCTCCAGCGCGCGATGGCGTGAGCGCGCCGGTCGCACGCATCCACCAGACAGCACCTTCAAGGAGATAAATAGTGAGCAATCCCGTACGAGTCACCGTCACAGGCGCCGCCGGCCAGATCGGCTACAGCATCGTCTTCCGCATCGCGAGCGGAGCGCTGCTCGGCCCGCAGCAGCCGCTGTCGCTGAGCCTGCTCGAGATTCCGCAGGCGATGGGAGCGCTCGAGGGCGTCGCGATGGAGCTCGTCGACTGCGCGTTCCCCCTGCTGTCGAGCATCGACCTGCACGACGACGCGGGCGCAGCGTTCGACGGCGCGAACGTCGCGCTGCTCGTCGGCTCGCGGCCGCGCACTAAGGGGATGGAGCGCGCGGAGCTGCTGGCGGAGAACGGCAAGATCTTCACCGTCCAGGGCAAGGCGCTCGCCGAACGCGCCGCTTCGGACGTGCGCGTGCTCGTGGTCGGCAATCCCGCGAACACCAACTGCCTGATCGCGATGAACAACGGCGCGGAGATCCCGCGCGAGCGCTTCACCTCGATGATGCGCCTCGATCACAACCGCGCGGTCGCGCAGCTCGCCGGCAAGCTCGCCGTGCCGGTCACCGATGTGACTCACATGGGCGTGTGGGGGAATCACTCGCCGACGATGTATCCAAACCTGTTTCACGCGCAGGTGCGCGGCGAGCAGGCCTCAGCGGTCGTCGACGACCAGGAATGGATCGAGCACGAGTTCCTACCGGGCGTAGGGCAGCGCGGTGCGGCGATCATCGAGGCGCGCGGCGCGTCCAGCGCGGCGTCGGCAGCCAACGCGGCGATCGACCACATGCGCGACTGGATCTCGGGAACGGGTGGCGAATGGGCGTCGATGGGCGTGCCCTCCGACGGCTCGTACGGGATTCCCGAGGGGCTCATCTGCGGCTTTCCCTGCACGTGCTCGGACGGCTCGTGGTCGATCGTGCAGGGCCTCGAGCTCGACGACTTCTCGCGCTCGCTCATCGATCGCTCCGTCGCCGAGCTGACCGACGAGCGCGACACGGTCTCCGAGCAGGGCCTCATCTAAGAGGCACGCGCGGCGGGCCGCGCCGGCGGGCGCGCCGGCGGTGGAGATGGTGTTAAGGGGATCACCCCGAGGGGTGATCCCGAAAAGTGAAGGGCGCGGTCTCCAGACCGCGCCCTCTGACCGACCGCAAGGGCCGCGGCGCTTCATCGTGCGAGCAGATGCTCGCCCCGCCCGCCGCGCCGGCGGAGCGCTCGTGTGCGCCTAGGCTTTGCGCGCGTGCCAGCCGCGCCCGCTCTTCGAGACCTTGCCTTCTGACTCGAGGCCCGGGAGAACGCGGTAGAGGTAGTTCTGCTTGATCCCCATTTTCGCCGCGAGCTCGGGAATGGTTACGCCCGGCTGGCCCTGAACGAACTTCAGCGCTTCGGCTGCGCGCGTGCCGCTTCCTTTGCGTCGTCCAGCGCGCCGGCGTGCGGGTTTGCGTTTGGTCGTCGCTTTCGTCGCCGTCGCTGTCGCCGTGGCTTTGGCCGCGCGTGTTTTCGCCGCTGAGCCGCGCGGGCGACCAGGTCCTTTGCGGCGGCCTTTTTTGGCGGCGGGGGAGGCGCTCGCGCGAGCCGCGCCGCCAACGCCCGCGAGTGCGGCTGCGGCTGCCTCGAGACGGCGGAACTCGTCCACCGCCGGCTGCAGCCTCTTCAGTCGCTCCGAGATCTCTCGGCGCTTCTCGTCAAGGAAGTCGTTCACTGTTTGCCCTTTTCGATCGTTGGGAGGTGCGAAACACCTTTCTCACCACCTTACACTACTTGCGTGAGAGCGCCTCTTGGGTGCTGCGCTCGCACAGCGCCTCCAGAGTGCGGTGCGCCTCACGCTCGGGAATGCCTCCGACGAGCGCGCGGCTGACGATCGCGCCGAGGCCTCCGAGTGGCGCGCGAAAGTTGTTGCGGTAGTCAAACCGCGTGCCGTCGTCCTCCGCGCTCAACCTGTATTCGGTGTGAGCGCGCGAGTGCGCCCGGGCGCGTCCCTCCCAGACCGCGAGCTCTGGGGGATCGCACTCGACCAGCTCCCAGTGAACTTCGACGTTCACGCCGCGCAGGTGCAGGATCTGGTCCATCCGGTACCCCACGCGCGGCGCCCCGCCGTCGGCGTGTACGAGCCGGCGGTGAATCGTCACCCACTCCTGCAGGCGCCGTGGGTCCATCACCATGTTCCACACCTGCTCCCGCGGCGCGGGAATGTGGATCGATGCCGTTACGAGGCTCACGCGTAGCCGATCATCGCGCCGCGAGCGGCTCGGTCTGTTCCCATTCGCGCAGCGCGTGTTCGACCGCCGAGTCGAACGAATGCAGCTCCACCCCCAGCAGCTCCGCCGCGTGATCGTTCGCGGGGATCAGGTCCACGCCGAGGCTTTCCATCAAACGTAGTACGAGCTGCGGGTCCTCGCGCGTGATGGCCGCGGCCACGCGCGCGGTGACCGGCGTCAGGTTCGCTCCGACGCCGACCGCCGCGCGGCCCACGAGCATCGCATCGGCGATCCGCTTCACCATCTCGCCGTAGCTCAGCACCTCGGGGCCGCCGATGTCGAGCGAGCGTCCGCCCACGTCCGCGGACGCCGTCCGCGCGAGCATCTCGGTCACGTCGCGCTGGTCGATCGGCTGCGTGCGGTGCGCGCGCCACGCGGGCAGCGGCAGCGCGGGCATGCGCTCGATCAAGCGCACGAGCAGGCGAAACGAGCGCGAGCGCGCTCCGATCACTATCGACGCGCGCAGGGCAACCGAGTCCGCGACCGCCTCGAGCAGCGTTCGCTCGACCGCGGCGCGGCTTTTCAGGTGGCGCGAGACCACGCCGTTGCGAGCAGTGAGCGACCCGCCCGCGTCCGCGTCACCCGCCGCGCGCGCCGGCAGCAGTCCTCCGAGGTACACGATTCGGCGTACGCCCGCCGCGACCGCCGCGCCCGCAAAGTTCTCCGCCGCCACGCGCTCGCGCTCCTCGAATCGCGCGCTCGCCGCGCCCGGCGCACGCGCGAGGTCGCGCTCCAGCGAATGGATCAGGTAGTACGCGACCTCGATGTCGGCGAGCGCCCGCGCGAGGCCCTCGCCCGTGAACGCGTCCGCGCGCACGGTCTCGGCCTCCGCGGCGACACGCGCGGGATCGCGGGCGAGCGCTCGCACCTCGTGACCTTCCTCCCTCAGTCGTGGAATCAGCAGCGACCCCACGAAGCCGCTCGCGCCCGTCACCAGGATCCGCATCCACCGACATGATGACGCCGGCGCGCGAGCGCGCCCTTTCCCGGACGCGGCGTGCAGGGACCGGTCTCGAAGGCGGCGCCGGGCTGCGCGCCGCGGGCGCCGTGCGGCACGTGCGGTGTTTGCGCGCACCGCGGATCGCTTTTCTCTGCGATTTGCGAGCAGGGCGGCGAGACCCTCTTGCGCGCCTCTCGTGCCAGTGCTTTGATGGCCAGCGTCCTGTTCGTTCCACTCGATGGCCGGGGGGCTAAGACATTGTCGGCGCAGCCGAGCAGACGCGCATTGCCAAAAGTGACTTGCGAGGAGTGCTACTTCCGCAGAAACCTCCTCTGTGCGCTCGAGCTCGCGGAGCCGTGTGCGACGTTTCGTCCCCACGAGGCGCAGCTGAAGCCACCGCCGCAGCTGCGCCTCGTCTTTCGCCAGGAGCGCCGCGCGCGCGCCGCGTGGTCGTTTCCGTCCGCGCAGGAGCAGGCCGCCCTGTACAGCTGACTCGCGCGCGACGGGGCGGTCCAACGACGTGCGCGCGCCGCGCTCTAACGTCACCTATTCACCCCGCCGCCGCTCGGTTCGAACACCCTCTCGCCGCAGCCCGTCGCGCTCGATGCCGGGGTCCACGAGCGCGCTTCGAGCGGGGACCGTGGCTGTCTGCGCCGGGTATATTGACTGCAACCGTCAAAAGCCCGGCAGAGACGAGGTTTCCCACATGGCAGCGAAGGACAGGATCGGCAAGGTCGGAGAGGCTGCACGCGCCGCGCAGCGCAGTCGTTACGTGCAGCGTCTGTTGGAGGATGAGGACCTGCGCGGGAACCTCATCACCGCCTATGGCGCCGCGCGCAGTGCGTACGGGCGCATGAGCAACGGCAAGCCCGCGACGCAGGCGCTGTTCGAGGACCGCAAGCTGCAGCGCGAGCTCAAGGAGGCGGCGAACGCGATCCGCGAGGCGTCGAACGCGCTGCGCGAACCGCCGCGCCGCCGCCGCGGCGGTGCGTCGCGAGGGCTCATGCTGCTGATCGTCGCCGGCGTGCTCGCGATCGCGCTCACGCCGTCGCTGCGGTCAAAGGTCCTCGACCTGCTCTTCGGCTCGGAGGAGCAGTTCGACTACAACTCCTCGACCCCCAGCCCGCAGGCCACACCGGCGGGCGCGGCGGCCTGAGCGGCCGCGGGCAGGCAGGTATGGGCCCCGTCGCGCAGGCAGACCCCGCAGCGCTGAATGATCGGCGCGGGCGCGCGACGGGCGCTCGGCTGAAGACCGCGGGACGGAACGGGCCCGCCGGCCGGTCGCTGTCATCCGAGAAGGCGCGGCGCATCGTCGAGGCGATGCGCCGCAGCGTCGCGCGCCGCGGCACCGCAGGCTCGACCTTCGACCAGGTCTCGCGCGAGGCGGGAGTCTCGCGCGGCCTGCTGCACTACTACTTCGGCACCAAGGAGAAACTGCTCGTCGAGGCCGTGCGGCTGGAGTGCGACCTGCGTCTGCAGTCACTCGAGCAGCAGCTCGCGAGCGCGCAGACGGCAGACGACTTCATCGACCTGATGGCCGAGAACCTGCGTAAGACCGTCGGCGAGGACCCCGACTTCGTGACGCTCGTATTCGAGC
>DATBCA010000349.1:0-11506 GCA_036270715.1 Solirubrobacteraceae bacterium | reverse complement strand
AGGCTCAGGCGCGGCTCACGTTCGAGAACCTGCGCACGGTGCTCGAGGACGCGGGCGCGTCGTTCGACGACGTCGTCAAGGTGACCGCGTTTCTGACCGACGCGAGCCGGCTGCGCGAGTACGCGCACGTGCGCAACGAGTTCATCACCGGCCCGTCGCCCGCGTCGACGGTGGTCGAGGTCAGCGCGCTGGCGCTCCCCGGGATGATGATCGAGGTCGAGGCGATAGCGGCCCTCTAGCGGCGCTCGGCTCGGTGAACGCGCCGCGCGGGCGCGTTCACGGCGCGCTGACGTCGGGGAAGTGCTCGGCGCAGTGCGCGCGAAGCACGTCGCGCACCCACGCGCGCTCGTCCGCGCTCGTCGCGCGGAAGCGGCCGAGCAGCTCCTTCTGGCGTTCGATCGGCGCGCCGGCGATCGTCCAGCGCACGGCGAGGCGCTCGAACAGGAGCTCCACCGCCCGCTGCCAGGCGTCCTCGCGGGATAGCGGGCTGCCCGCGAGCGCGCGCTGATACTCCGCGCGCGAGCCGACGCTGAGCGACCCGCGCAACGTGAGCACGTTGCCCTCGGCGTCGGTGTAGTCGCTCTCGGGCGCGCGCTCGCGCTCGCGCTTACGCGAGCGGGCGCCCACCTAGATCGGACGGTCGGCCGCGCGTTCGAGCTGCGAGCGAACGTCGCCGGTGACCGGGCGCGCGTGGCCGGGCCATGCGGCAGCAGGCTCGAGCGCGGCGAGCTTGCGCATGCTCTCGCGGGCGGCGTCGAGGTCGTAGGTGTACACGGGGAAGGGCGCGTGCGGCTCGGAGTCGCGGCCCCAGATATCGATCGTGTAGAAGCAGTCGCTGGACAGCGCGAGACGGTCGGACTCGCGCCACAGCGCGATCTGGCCGGGCGCGTGGCCAGGGATCGAGACGACGCGGAACCCCGCGATCTCGTCCCCCTCGGCGACGGTGTCGGCGATCTTCACGGGGCCGCCGTCCCAGAAGAAGCGCACCATCAGCAGGTTCAGGTGACGGTGGGGGAAGGGGAGGCCGCGCAGGCCCTCGGGCCAGTAGCGAAAGCCGCCGCTGCCTTCGGCGTCCTCGACCTCGTCGGCGTGGCAGAGCACGGGCACGCCGAGCGCGGGCGCGACGCCGCGGTGGTCGACGTGGCCGTGGCCGAGGACCACCCGACGGATGCCGCCGAGCTTCGCGCCCGCTCTCGCGACCGCGGGCGCCATCGTGCGCGCGCCCGCGTCGAACAGCGTCACGCCGCCCTCGTCCTCGATCAGGAACACGTTGCAACGCGCGGGTTGACCCTGGACCACCCACACGCCGGCCGCGACGAGCTCGGCCTCGCTTCCGGACAGGCGGCTGCGCGCGCGCGTGCGCGCGTTGAACGCGCCCGCGAGGCGTCGCTCGGCCGTGGTGCCCTGCGCGGGCATCATGCCGATCTGCCGCGGCAGCGAGATCGAGTCCGGGAACGCGTCGTTTGACTGGATGAGCCCGTCGCGGATGGTGAGCAGGTCGACGCCCTCCATCTGCACGCGATCGCTCGTGGGCGCGATCCCGCTCACGGAGCCCGGACCGGCGAACGTGCCGCGCAAGCGCCACTGCACGGCGCAGCGCTCGCCCTCGGTGGTGGTCGAGACGACCTCGAAGTCGAGATCGGGGAACGCGTCGAGCAGTTCGCCGATGAAGTCGCGAACCCCCTCGGGAGCGCGCACGTCGACCTGCCCGCGGACGTTCTCGCGCCCCCCGGGCGCCCACATCGCGACGGCGGCGTCGAGGTCACGGGCGCCGATCGCCTCGAAGTAGCGCCGCGCGACGGTCTCGGCCTTGCTGCCGGAGATCCGCTTGCGCCGCCCGGCCGCCTGCTGAACGCTCGCGGCGGCCTCCTGCACCTTCGTGCTCGCCTGGCCCTCCCCGTTCGCCTCCGGCATCCGCGTCTCCTCAATGTGGCCGCTTTGCACGCGTAGTCTAGTCTCCGGTCGGCGTGGCCGAGGTCAGTGATCAGACCAGCGAGGCTCCGCCCGCGTCGGCGCCTTCGCGACCCGCACGCTCCGCGGCGCGGCGCGAGCTGGGCCGGGGCGAGCGGGTGCTTCCGGGCATTTACAGGCTACGCCTGCCGCTGCCGTGGCCGGGCGTTCCGCACTGCAACGCGTGGGCGGTCGCGTGCCGCGGGGGCTACGTGCTGTTCGACACGGGCATGAACCAGCCGGACTCGCTGGCGAACCTGCAGCGCGCGCTCGCGATGTGCGGAATCGAGATCGCGGACATCCGCCTGATCGTGTGCACGCACGCGCACTCCGACCACTGCGGCCAGGCGCCGGTGATCGCCGAGCTCGCGGGTTGCGAGATCTGGATGCATCCGAGCCACGAGCTGCTCAACAGCATGGTCGAGGATCCCGACGCGGTGTTCGCGCGGCGCGTGGAGGTCGCGCGCCAGAGCGGCGTGCCCGCGGAGCCGCTCGAACGCTACGCGGCGGAGCGAAAAACCGGGCAGACGGGCTTCGCGGGGGTGATCGAACCCGCTCGCGACCTCGTCAACGGAGTCGTCGTGCACTCGGATCTGGGCGACTGGACGACGTACGAGACGCCCGGACACTCGCCCTCACACGTGTGCCTCTTCCAGCCCGAGCGCCGCCTGTTGATCTCCGGCGACCATCTCCTCGGCCGCATCTCGCTGTACTTCGAGTACGGCAACTCACCCGACCCCGTGGGCGAGTTCCTGAACTCGCTCGAGGTCGTCGAACGCCTCGGCGCGCGCCTGTGCCTGCCCGGACACGGGCGCACGTTCGCGGACGTCCACGCGCACATCCAGGGCAACCGCCGGCTGGTCCGCGAGCGCCTTGAGAACGTCGCCGAGGCGATCGGCGGGCAGGAGCGCACGGCTTTCGAGGTCGTGCCGCTCCTCTACGGAGACGCGCTCTCGGCGGGCAACGCCCACTGGCTCATCTCCAAGACGCTCGCGTACCTCACGCACCTCGAGCGAATCGGGCAGGCGAGGCGAATAGCCGGCGAGCCCGAGCGCTGGACCGCATAATCTCCCGATGCGAATCGACGAAATCCTCGCGGGCGACGGTCCGGTCTTCTCGTTCGAGTTCTTCCCCCCGAAAACCGAGGCGGGAGAAGCGAACCTTCACGCGGCGCTCGCCGAGCTGCGCGCGCTCGAGCCGTCGTTCGTGTCCGTCACGTACGGCGCCGGCGGCTCGACGCGGGAAAAGACGATCGAGATCGTCAAGCGCATCAACGAGCAGTACGGGCTCGAGGCGATGGCGCACTTCACGTGCGTGGGCGCGACGGTGCCGGAGCTCCGCGCGACGCTCGACGAGATGGAGCGCTCGCAGATCTACAACGTGCTCGCGCTGCGCGGCGACCCGCCCGCCGGGCAGGAGCGGTGGACGAAGACGGAGGGCGGCCTCGAGTACTCGCGCGAACTCGTCGAACTGATCGCCGCGGACTACGGCTTCGCGATCGGCGCGGCGTGCTTTCCCGAGACGCACATCCACGCCGAGAGCCCGCAGGCGGACCTCGAACACCTCGCCGAGAAGGTCGACGCGGGCGTCGACTTCCTGATCACGCAGCTGTTCTTCGACAACGCGAGCTACTTCGAATTCATCGAGCGCGCGCGCGCGATCGGGATCGACGTGCCGATCATCCCGGGCATCATGCCGATCACGCACGTCGGCCAGGTGCAGCGGATGGCGCAGCTGTGCGCGGCGAAGATCCCGGACGGCCTTCGCCGCGAGCTGAGCGAGCGCGAGGAGCACCCGGAGGCGGTGCTCGACTTCGGGGTCGCGTACGCGACGCTGCAGTGCGCGGAGCTGCTCGAAGCGGGCGCGCCAGGGATCCACTTCTACACGCTCAACCGCTCGCCCGCGACGCGCGCGATCCTGAGTGCGCTCAAGCTCGCGCGCCCGTGGGAGAGGCGCACGGCGCGCGTACCCGCCAGCGGATCGAGCGCCGCCGGCAAGCCCGCGAGCGCGTAGCGCTCGCTCAGCTACACGAGCTCGATCTCGAGCGCCTCGGCGACGCGCGGCGAGCCGTCGCTCGCCTGGTAGCGCACGTCGACGGAGTCGTTCTGGCGGTAGGTGCCGACGCCCCACGCGCCGAGGAACCAGCGCCAGCCGCTGATCTTGTCCTTGCGCAGCTCCCGCTCGAACACGAGCGCGCCCGAGCGCACGGAGTAATCGACGCCGAGCTGCTGACGGACGCCGTTGATGTAGACCTCGAACGGGTCGCGCACCTCTCGCGGGAGCCTGACGCTGGATTTGGCCATCGCCGCCGATTATGCCCCCGGCGCGCCTCGTACTCTCCTACGGACATGGACGAGATCTCCTACACGGTGCGTCGCAGCGCGCGCGCCTCGCGCGTGCGCGTGAACGTGAGCCCTCACAGCGCGGGCGGCGCGGCGGGCGTCGAGGTCGTGCTGCCGGCGCGCGCGCCCGAGCGCGCGGCCGCGGCCGCGATCCGCGAGCTGCGTCCGTGGATCGAGCGCCGGCTCGCCGACGCCGAGCGCGTACGCGTCCACCTGGCCGCGCGCGGGCGCACGGTGCCCTATCTCGGGGTGGCGCTCGACCTCGTGCCGCAGGCCGGGCGCACGCGCGTGCTGCGGCGCGGGGAGCGACTGCTCGTCCCCGACGGCGATCCGCGCCCGGCGCTCGAGCGCTTCTACCGCCGCGCCGCGCGCGCGGAGATCGCGGCGCGCCTGGACCGCGCGACGGCGCTCGCGGGCACGAGCTACTCCGCGCTCTCGATCCGCGCCCAGCGGACGAGATGGGCATCGTGCTCGCCGGGCGGGCGCATGAGCTTCAACTGGCGCCTCTTGCTCGCGCCAGAGCACGTGCTCGACTACGTCGTCTGGCACGAGGTCTGCCACCTCGAGGTCGCCGACCACTCGCCCAGCTTCTGGCGCCTGCTCGAGCGCCGCTGGCCGGGCTACCGCGAGGATCGTCGCTGGCTACAGCGAAACGTCGCGACGCTCGTGCTTTGAACCCGCGTCAGCCGCGCTCGTCGATCGGCACGTATTCGCGCTCGCGGGCACCGGTGTAGATCTGGCGCGGGCGCGCGATTTTCTGCTCCGGGTCGGTGACCATCTCGAGCCACTGCGCGATCCAGCCGCTCGTGCGCCCGATCGCGAACATCACGGGGAACATCGCGACGGGCAGGCCGAGCGCCTCGTAGATCAGGCCGGAGTAGAAGTCGACGTTGGGGTAGAGCTTGCGCGAGGTGAAGTACTCGTCGTCGAGCGCGCGCTTCTCGAGCTCCGTCGCGACGTCGAGCAGCGGGCTCTTGCCCCGCACCTCGAAAACAGCGTCGAGGTGCTCGCGGATGATGCGCGCGCGCGGATCGTAGTTCTTGTAGACGCGGTGGCCGAACCCCATCAGCCGCTCGTCGCCCGCCTTCACGCCCTCGAGGAAGCTCGGGATGTTCTCGGTGCTGCCGATGCGCGCGAGCATCCGCAGCGCGGCCTCGTTGGCGCCGCCGTGCAGCGGCCCGTAGAGGGCGGCGACGCCGGCGGCGACGGCGGTGTAGGGGTCCACGTGCGTCGAGCCGACCGAGCGCACGGCGCTCGTTGACGCGTTCTGTTCGTGGTCGGCGTGGAGGATGAAGAGGACGTCGAGCGCGCGTTCGAGGCGAGGATCCGGCTCGTACTTGAGCTCGGTCATCTTGTACATCATCCCGAGGAAGTTGCCCGCGTAGCCGAGGTCGTTGTCGGGATACACGTACGGCTGGCCGACGTTGTGGCGGTACGCGAACGCGGCGAGCGTTGGCATCTTCGCGAGCAGGCGGATGATCTGGTCCCTGCGCACGGCCTCGTCCTCGATGCGATTGGCGTCGGGGTAGAACGTCGAGAGCGCGCCGACGGACGCGACGAGCATCCCCATGGGGTTCGCGTCGTAGCGGAACCCCTGCATGAAGCTCCTGATGTTCTCGTGCACGAACGTGTGGATCGTGATCTCGCCGACCCACTCGTCCAGCTGCGCGCGCGTGGGCAGCTCGCCGTTGATGAGCAGGTATGCCACCTCGAGATACGAGGAGTGCTCGCACAGCGACTCGATCGAGTAGCCGCGGTGCTCCAGCACGCCGCGGTCGCCGTCGATGTACGTGATCGCGCTGCGGCAAGACGCGGTGTTCATGTACGCGGGGTCGTAGGACATGAGGCCGAATTCGCCGGGGTCGACCTTGATCTGGCGCAGGTCGACCGCGCGCACCGTGCCGTCGGTCACCGGCAGCACATACGTCTTGCCCGTGCGGTTGTCGGTCACCGTGAGCGTCTCGGCGGCCGAGCCGTTGTCGGCGACGGCGGCGCCGTCTGGAGCGACCGTCGGCTGATCCTGGACGTTTGCGCGCTCGGGGCTCATGGGCTCGTGCGCGTCCGCGGGCTCAGCGCGCGGGAAGGCGCTTTCTGCCCGCAAAGGCGCGCACGCGCGCGGGCGACGAAACGGGCGGCTCGCCGTGCGGCCCGCGGCGCGGCGGTCGCGGAGGCCGCGAGCGCGGGTGGTGCGGATGGCGTGGCGTCAGCGGCGGCCCGATGCCGCCATCCGAGCCGGGCGCGGCCTCGGGTGCCTGGCGAACGGCCCAGCGCACGATCAGAAACAGCGCGACGAGCGGGATCTTGAGGCCCAGCATCAGCCATAGGAACAGCCACGCGTTCACTTCGTTCGATCGTATACCCGCCACCGGGTGCGTACAAGCCCGCGACTGGCCGACGTGGTTTGCCTCGGAAGCTCATCCGTAGCTCTCCGCGGTCGCGCCGTCGTGTGCGAACTCCGTCATCGAGCGCAGCTCGTGCAGGCGCGCGACGATCTCGTCGCCGGTCAGGCGCTCGACGCGTGCGGTCCCGAACTCCTCGACGTTGAACGAGGAGAGCACCGCCGCGTGGACCATCGCCCGGCGCAGCACCTCATCGCCGATCTGCTCCTTGGGATGGGCGGCGATGTAGCCAAGCAGGCCGCCCGCGAAGGTGTCGCCCGCGCCGGTCGGGTCGACGACGGTCTCGAGCGGGTACGCGGGCACGGCGAAGAAGCCTTCGCGCGTGACGAGCGCGGCCCCGTACTCGCCCTGCTTCGCGACGATCACGCTCGGGCCGCGCACCGCGGGCGCCTCGGGGCCCCACGAGAGCACCTCGCGCGCGGCCGAGATGAGGTTCGGCTTGCCGGTCAGCTCGCGCAGCTCGGCGTCGTTGAGGATCAGGCAGTCGACGCCGCGGATCGCGCTCACGAGCGAGTCGCGCGCCTGCTCGATCCACAGGTTCATCGAATCGAGCGCGACGAAGCGCGCATCGGGGAGCTGCGCTCGCACCTCGCGCTGCAGATCCGGCTGGATGTTCGCGAGGAACAGCACGTCGCTCGCGCGCGAGCGGTCGGAGAGCTTGGGTTGAAAGCCCTCGAACACGCCGAGGCGCGTCTCGTGCGTGACGCGCGAGTTGAGGTCCCAGCCATACTCGCCGCGCCAGAAGAACGTCTCTCCGCCGGCGACGCGCTCGATGTCGCCGATGTCGACCCCCCGCGCACGCAGCACATCGAGCTGCTCCTCGCCGAAGTCGTCGCCGATCGGGCCGACGACGCGCACCTCGCCGAAGAAGCTCGCCGCGAGCGCGAAGTGCACGGCGGCGCCGCCGAGCATGCGCTCGCGTTCGCCGAAGGGCGTCTTGACGGTGTCGTACGCGATCGATCCAACGACGGTGATCGGCATTCGCGCGCACCTTAGAGCACCGCTGCGCCACCAGCGCGCCGCGCGAACCGCGGGGCCGGAAGGCCCCGCTAGCCTGCGTGCGTGCGCGCGATCCAGATCACGGAGTTCGGCGGCCCCGAGGTGCTCGAGCCGGCGGAGCTCCCCGTGCCCGAGCCCGCCGACGGCGAGGTGCTGATCAAGGTGTCGCGCGCCGGGCTCAACTTCGCCGACACGCACACGACGAGCAACTCGTACGTACGCAAGGCGACGCTCCCGCTCGTCCCCGGAGCCGAGGTCGCCGGCACGATCGTCGGCAGCGGCGAGCGCGTCGTGGCGCTCACGTGGGACGGCGGATACGCCGAGTACGCGACCGCACGACGCGAGCACGCGTTCTCTATCGCCGAGGGGGTCGACGACGGGACGGCGCTCGCGCTGCTGATCCAGGGCACGACCGCGTGGCACCTGTACCGAACCGCAGCGCGCGTGCGCGATGGCGAAAGCGTCGTCGTCGGATCGGCCGCCGGGGGCGTGGGCTCGCTCGCCGTGCAGCTCGGGGCGCCGCTCGGAGCGGGGCGCGTGATCGCCACGGCGACGAGCGCCGAGAAGCGCGCGCTCGCGCTCGAGCTGGGCGCGGACGCCGCGGTCGACGGTGCGGCCGAGGGCCTGAGGGAGCGCCTGCTGGAGGCGAACGAGGGCCGACCGGTCGACGTGGTCTTCGACATGGCCGGCGGCGAGGTCTTCGACGCGTGCTTCGACGCGCTCGCGCACTTCGGCCGGATCGTCGTGTGCGGGATCGCCTCCGAAAAGCGCAACCACCCCTCGACCGGCGCGCTTCTGCGCCACTCGCGCGCGGTCGTCGGCTTCTACCTGTTCCACTGCCTCGAGCGCCCGCCGCTGTTCGCGGAAGCCCTCGCCGACCTGATGGCGCGCGCCGCGAGCGGCGGGCTGCGCGTCGTGGTCGGCGCGACGTACCCGCTCGAGCAGGCCGCGCAGGCGCACGCGGACATGCGCGCGCGGCGCACCAGCGGCAAGCTCCTGCTCGACCCCGCGCTCGATCCCTAAGCTGCGAAATCTGCACATGGCCGCAACCTTCGCCGACCTCGGGCTGTCCGAGCCCGCCCTCCGTGCGCTTCGCGACGTCGGCTACGAGTCGCCGAGCCCGATCCAGGAACAGGCGATCCCGGCGCTGCTCGAGGGCCGCGACGTGATCGGCCAGGCGCAGACGGGCACCGGGAAGACCGCCGCCTTCGGCCTGCCGATCATGGAGCACGTCGACCCCTCCGAGCAGGCCGTCCAGGCGCTCGTGCTGACGCCCACGCGCGAGCTCTGCATTCAGGTCACGCAGGCGCTGCGCACCTACGCCGCGCACACCGAGATCGACGTCGTCGCGGTCTTCGGAGGCGCGCCGATCCGTTCGCAGCAGGGGCAGCTGCGCGCAGGCGGGCACGTCGTCGTCGGCACCGTCGGGCGCGTGCTCGACCTCATCTCCCGGCACTCGCTCGTCCTGCACGACACGCGCTTCGTCGTGCTCGACGAGGCCGACGAGATGCTCGACCTCGGCTTTCTGGAGGACGTCGAGAGGATCCTCTCGATGACCCCCTCCGGCCGCCAGACGGCGCTCTTCAGCGCGACGATGCCCGCGCCGATCCGCAAGCTCGCCGACCGCTACATGTACGAGCCGGCGATCATCCACGTCGAGGCCGCGACGCTCACGATCGACACGGTCGCGCAGTTCCAGCTCCCGGTCGACGCGCGCGACAAGCCCGAGAAGCTCGTCGAGGTCCTGCGCGCGGAGCTGGGAACGCGCGGCGAAGACGCGGGCCAGCAGGCGATCGTGTTCGTTCGCACGAAGATCCGCTGCGAGCAGCTGTTCCGCACGCTGCGCGACCGCGGCATGAACGTGCGCGCGCTGCACGGCGACATGACGCAGGGCGCGCGCGACGGGGTGATGCTCGCGTTCAAGGCGGGACGCGTGCCGATCCTCGTCGCCACCGACGTCGCCGCGCGCGGCCTCGACATCTCGACCGTCACCCACGTGATCAACTACGACGTCCCCACCTCGCCCGACACGTACGTGCACCGCATCGGGCGCACCGGGCGCGTCGGCCGCTCGGGGCGCGCGATCACGTTCGTCGAGAGCCGCCAGAAGCGCGAGCTCGAGGCGATCGAACGCCATATCGGCACGCAGATCGCGAAATGGGAGAAGGGGGCCGTGGTGGAGCCCACGCCGGTCCGCGAGCGCCCGCGCCGGCACTCCAAGCCGCACGTATCCCGCCCCGCGGACGACGAGGACTACGCCAAGCTCATGCTCAGCGGCGGGCGCGCATCCGGGATCCGCGTCGCCGACATCGTCGCGGCCGTCACCTCCTCGGCGGGACTCGAGGGCGAGGCCGTGCGCGACGTGCTCGTGCTCGACCGCTACTCCTTCCTGTCGGTCCCCGAGGCCGAGGCCGAGCGCGTGATCGAGGCGCTCGACGGTACCCGCGTTCACGGCGCGCCCGTCGCGCTGCAGCGCGTGTAGGCTTGCCCGCGATGTCGACCGCGACGATGACCACGAGCGAGGGCGCGATCGAGCTCGAGCTGTTCGACCAGGACGCCCCGAAGACCGTCGAGAACTTCCGCAAGCTCGCCTCCTCCGGCTTCTACGACGGGCTCACCTTCCACCGCGTGATCAAGGACTTCATGATCCAGGGCGGGTGCCCGCAGGGGACCGGCACGGGCGGGCCCGGCTACACGTTCCAGGATGAGATCAACGACCACAAGATCGTGCGTGGCGCGCTCGCGATGGCCAACGCGGGGCCCGACACCAACGGCTCGCAGTTCTTCATCGTCACCGCGCCCGAGTGCCCGTGGCTCGACGGCAAGCACACGGTCTTCGGCGAGGTGACCGAGGGCCTCGACGTCGTTGACCGGCTCGAGGGCGCCGAGACCGATGCGGCCGACCGGCCGGCGCAGCCGCTGCGCATCGAGTCGATCGTCCTCCACGCCTAGAAACGGCGTCCGCAGGGCTGCGGTTGGCCGCGTGGCCAGCGCGCGAAGCGGAGTAATCTTGTACTCAACACCGCGCGATACAGAGGAGAGCAAGCACGATGGCGACCGTCGAGGAAGCGCAGGTCTTTCAGCAGCTGAAGCAGACGGCCGGAAACGGCCACACGCCCGGTGGCGAGATTCCCGTCGAAAATCCCGCCACGGGGCAGACGATTGCCACCGTCCCGGACCTCGGCCCGGAGGCCGTCGCGGAGATGGCCGCGCGCGGGCGCGCCGCGCAGCCCGGGTGGGAGGCGTTCGGATTCGACGGCCGCGCGCGCGTGCTCCTGCGTGCGCAGAAGTGGGTGATGGACAACGCCGACCAGGTCATCTCGACGATCGTCTCCGAGACCGGCAAGACCTACGAGGACGCCTCGCTCGCCGAGATCTCCTACGCCGGAGGGGCGTTCGGCTTCTGGGCGCGCGAAGCCGAGACGTACCTCGGCGACGAGCACGTCTCGTCCTCACAGCTGCTCGTGAAGGGCAAGAAACTGATCTCCCGCTACCGCCCGCTCGGCCTCATCGGCGTGATCGGGCCGTGGAACTACCCGCTCACGAACTCGTTCGGCGACTGCATTCCCGCGCTCGCCGCCGGCAACAGCGTGATCCTCAAGCCGTCGGAGATCACGCCGCTGACCTCGCTGCTGATGGCCGAAGGCCTGCTCGAGTGCGGCATCCCGCAGAACGTGCTGCAGGTCGCAACCGGCCGCGGTGAGACCGGCGCGGCGCTGGTCGAGAACGTCGACATGATCATGTTCACCGGCTCGACACGCACCGGGCGCAAGGTCGCCGAAGGCGCGGCGCGGCGGCTGATCCCGGCCTCGCTGG
>DATBCA010000348.1:0-4343 GCA_036270715.1 Solirubrobacteraceae bacterium | reverse complement strand
GCGAGCTCACGCCGATGTCGTGGGCCGAGCTGCGCTCGCTGGTGGCCGCGGGCTGGGAGGTCGGCTCGCACACCTGCACACACCCCCGGCTGACGACGCTCGAGGACAGCGCGCTCGTCGACGAGCTCGAGCGCTCGAAGGCCGAATGCGAAGAGGGCTTGGGGGCCGACTGCACCTCGCTCGCCTACCCCTACGGCGACGTCGACGCGCGCGTCGTGGCCGCGTGTGCGCGCGCCGGCTACCGCGCTGCCGCGGCGCTCCCCGAGCTATGGCTCGGTCCGACTTCTCCGCTCGCGTGGCCGCGCATCGGCATCTATCACCTCGACGACGGCCTGCGCTACCTCGCGAAGGTCTCGCCCGCAGTGCGTCGCGTGCGCTCGCTCGGCGCGGCGCTGGGTGCGCGCTGACGGCGGCCGAGCGCGTCGCGCGTGGCGCTGACGAGCGGGAAGGTTGGCGCACGCACGCACCTTGCAGACGAGCCGCTCGCGGGCGGCAACGCCGCCGCTAAAGGAGGATCGGTGGATGCCGATAGACGCTACGCTCACCTCTACGCGCGGTCTCGCGCGCTTTTCGAGCTCTCATGAACAGCGTCGACGACTTCGGCAAGCCAAGCTGGCTAGCGCCACAGGGCCCCAGGGAGGGGTTGAGCCGCTACGTCGAGGTCGTGCGCTCGCGCGCCCGCCTGATCCTCACGTGCGTCGTGATCGTAACGGTCGTCGCGGCGCTGTACGCGAGCATCGCGGCGCCGAAGTACAAGGCTGAATCGCGCCTGCTTGTCACGCCGATCAGCGGGCAGAACAACTTCGTCGGCCTCGGCCTCATCACCGATACGGGCAATCCCGGCGGCACGATCTCGACGGCGGCGAGCCTCGTGAACACGCCCGAAGTGGCGGCGCTCGTGGCCGAGCGCATCGGCGGCGATCCGCGCTCGGCGCTCAAAGACGTGAGCGCGGTCCCGGTGGCGCAGAGCAACGTCGTCGCTGTCGCCGCCGAAGCGTCGAGCGCCGCGCGTGCGCAGGCGCTCGCCAACGCGGTCGCGGTCGCGACCGTGCAGGTGCGCACGGAAACGCTGCACCGCGTGCTCGACGGGATCATCCCCACGCTGCGCGCACAGGAGCGATCCCTCCCGCTGGCCGAGCGCACGGGCGTGGGCACGCTGGGCGAACGCCTCGCTTCGCTGGAACTCCTGCGCGCGGGGCCCGACCCGACGCTCACCGTCGCCTCCGACGCCCAGCGGCCGACCGCGCCCTCGTGGCCGCGGAAGAAGCTGACGATCATCGTCGGCGTGCTCGTCGGGCTCGTGCTCGGGCTGGGCGCGGCCTTCGCGCTCGAGGGGCTCGACCCGAGGGTTCGCCGCGAGGAGGCGCTGCGCCGCATCTTCCGTCTGCCCGTGCTCGCGCGCGTGCCGCGCGAACGCCGCTTCCCGAGGACGCTGCCGATGCGTCCCAGCGAACTGTCGCTCGCCGCGCAGGAGAGCTATCGGATGCTGCGCGTCGCGCTCGGCATCCGCGGCGAGAACTCGGGCCCGCGCTCGCTGATGGTGACCGGCTCGACCGCGTCCGAGGGCAAGTCGACGGTCGCGCTGAACCTCGCGGCGACGCTCGCCTTCGCGGGGCAGAAGGTCATCCTCATCGAGGCCGACCTGCGGCGCCCGTCGGTTGCGCGAGCGCTCGATCTCGCTTCCAAGCCCGGCAAACGCGGCACCGCGGGCGTGCTGATGGGTGAGATCCCGCTCGCCGACGCGATCGTCCCGGTCGACGCAATCAGCGAGAACCTCTGGGTGCTGCTCGTCGAGCAGTCCGCGCCGTTCCTAGCCGACGGATTGCTGGCGGCGAGCGAGTCGCTGGTCGAGCAGGCGGTCGAGCTCGCGGACTGCGTGATCTTCGACGCGCCTCCGGTGAACGAGGTCAGCGACGCCCTGCCGTTGACACAGCACGTCGACTCGGTGCTGATCGTTGCCCGCCTCGGCTACAGCCGGACCGACCAGCTCGTCAAGCTCGGTGAGGTCCTAGTCCGCCTCAACGTGCGCCCGTCGGGGCTCGTCATCGTCAGCGACGATCCCGGACAGGGCCGTGGCTACTACGCGTCGGCCGCGGGCTCGCAGACGCTGGCCAAGAGGCTCCGCGAGCAGGTCCCCGCCGCCGGGGTCTAGCCGGTCATGAGCGCGCGCGCGGGGAGGCTTCCGCTCGCGTCGGCGGCGCTGCTCGGTGCCGCCGTCGCGCTCGGTGTGCTCAGCGCGGTGCAGCCCGCGATCGCGCTCGCGGCGGTGGCGGCGGGGGTGGTCGCGTACCTCACCCTGAGCGACCTCGCGATCGGGTTCGCGATCCTCATGTTCCTGAGCTTTCTCGCGGTCCTGCCGACGTCCGGATCGCTCAGCCCGGCGAAGGGCGCCGGGCTGCTGTTGGCGCTCGCGTGGCTCGCGCGCTTCAGCTCCACCCGCGAGGGAGCGCGCGACTTCTTCGCCGATCACCCGCTGCTCTCGTGGGCGATGCTCGCGCTGCTCGGCTGGAGCGCGCTGACACTCGTCTGGGCTCCGCACACCGGTCCCGCGCTGACCGACATCTCGCAGTACTTCCTGACGCTGCTGCTGATCCCGATCGCCTACACCGCCGTCCGCGGGAAGCGCGACCTCAAGGTCGCCCTCGCCGCGATCGTGCTCGGGGCGATCCTCGCGGCGCTCGTCGGGATCGTGCAGCCGCCGGACGCCGAAGTGGTCGAAAACGCCCGCGCCACCGGCACGATCGGGGATCCGAACGAATTCGCCGCGGACCTGCTCGTGGGACTGTCGCTGGGGGCGGGCTTCGCGGTCGCGCGCGGATCGCGCACCTCGCTCCGACTGCTCGGCCTCGCGGCGGTCCCGCTGTGCGGGCTCGGGATCTTCCTGAGCGTCTCGCGCGGAGGCCTCGTCGCGATGAGCGTCGTGTTCATCGTGGCCGTGTTCGCGGCCGGCCGCTGGCGATTTGCGGCGGCGACGACGCTGCTCATAGTCGCCGTCGGCGGCGTCGTCTACTTCACCGCATTCGCGCCCCTCCCCGCGCGCGAACGCGTGCTGACGACGAACGGCGGAACGGGCCGGACCGAACTCTGGCAGGTGGGCCTGCGAATCGTCAAAACGAACCCGGCAGGCGGGATCGGCGCCGGGAACTATGTGTCCGTCTCGCCGCAGTACGCGCTCGCCCCGGGCCTCATCACCCACGGCGAGCTGATCTTCACCAAGGAACCCAAGCCCGCCCACAACACCTATCTGCAGGTGGCCGCCGAGCTCGGGCTGCCGGGCCTGCTGCTGTTCCTAACGGTGATCTTCGGGTGCTTGGCCTGTACGTTGCGCGCCGCGCGAATCGCGGCGCGCCGCAACGACGTGACGCTCGAGGCGCTCTCGCGCGCCGTGTTCCTCGGGACGGTGGGCCTGCTCGCCGCGCTCTTCTTCATCTCGCAGATGCACAGCAAGATCCTGTGGGGACTGCTCGCGCTCGCGCCGGCGCTGCTCGCGGTCGCGCGCCAGGAGGAGGCTCGCGACGAGCTTGCCGCCGAGGAGCACGGCCCGGCGCGGGTTCTCGTTGCCGGGTCGCCCGGCGCATGAGCGATGCCCCGGCCCGCGCGCCCGACGCCGAGCGCCCGGTTGACGTGAGCGTGCTGATCCCGGTGCTCGACGAGGAGCGCCACATACGCGAGACCGTCGCCGCGATGCAGGCGCAGCGCTTCGACGGCACGATCGAGCTGCTGTTCGCCGACGGGCGCTCGAGCGACCGCACGCGGGCGATCCTCGAAGAGCTCGCCGCGGGTGACCGGCGCATTCGCGTGCTCGACAACCCCCGCCGGCGCACCGCCAGCGGGCTCAACGTCGGGCTGCGCGAGGCGCGTGGCGAGTTCGTCGCGCGCATGGACGCGCACACGTACTACGCAGGCACGTACATCGCCGCTGGCGTCGCGCGCCTGCGGCGCGGGGACACCGAATGGGTGAGCGGGCCGGCGGTGCCGCGCCCGGTGGGCACGGTCTCGCGCGCGGTCGCGCTCGCGCTCGCCTCCCCGCTCGGCCGCGGCGCCTCCCGCAAGTGGAGCGACCAGGACGGGGACGGCGAGGAGCGCGAGCTTGACACGGGCGTGTTCGGCGGCGTGTGGCGGCGCTCGACGCTGCTCGCCGCCGGAGGCTGGGACGAGCGCTGGCCCATCAACCAGGACTCCGAGATGGCCGCGCGCTTCTTGCGCCGCGGCGAGCGGCTGTTGTGCGTGGCGGAGATGGCGGGCCACTACGTGCCGCGCGACTCGCTGCCCTCGCTCGCCCGGCAGTACCTGCGCTACGGCTTCTATCGCGCGCGCACGTTTCGCGCGCACCCGGGCAGCAT
>DATBCA010000347.1:0-6807 GCA_036270715.1 Solirubrobacteraceae bacterium | reverse complement strand
GAGCAGTAGCTTGCGCTGGCGCATGTGCGGGTCCTCGTCGAGGAGGATCACCGAGTTCGGCCCGACGACCGGTTCGAGGATGTGCGCCCCCTCGCCTGGATGCAGCACGTCGGGCGGCGCGGTGAACACCTGCTTGATCTCGTCCGGGTCGGAGATCACGACGAACGCGCGCTGGCCGGTGAGGCGGATGGTGAAGCGGGGGCCGTAGCGCGCGCGATAACGCTCGAGGATCGCCGTTGGCCGGGTCCACCAGCCAATCGTCTGAAGGAGCGACGGGATTCGCGGCCCGGGCGGGAGCGGCATCGTCGCTCGACAGTCTATGGCCCGCGCGCGAGCGGCGCGGTGATAGCGTCGCGCGCGTGAGCGCGACGGCGCCGAGTGACCGGTCTCGGGATCGCGCTGCGCTCACCCGAGATCGAGCATCTCCCGACGCTTTAGAGTTCAGCTCGTGATCACGGCCATGCGCAAGCTCGCAGCGCTGTCGGCGCTCGCCACCGCGATCCTCGGCGTGGCGGCCGTCGCATCGGGTTCGCAGAGCGGCTCCGCGAAGTGCCCGCTGAAGCCGTCATCGTCGCTACCGGGCGGCGAAGCGTGGGCGTTCACCGTGACGGGGGTGCCGGCGAGCGCGCACGCGGGCATCAGCTCGAGCTACGCGCACGGGCGCGGAACGTGGACGCACGGCCATGGCGCGGGAACCGTCTGCCGAGCGGACACGCCCGCGAGCGGCCCGCCGCGCGACGTCGTCCTGAAGATCGGCGGCAGCGCGCACGTCTCGCCCGGCGTGACGGAGCTCGGGCGCAGGGGCGTGAGCCTCGCGCTGAGCGTGACGGTGTCGGCGAGCGACTCCCAGGCGTGCGCGGTTGGGACGCGCGGGAGCGTGACGATCTTCGCGAGCTACTACCAGGGCCACCACGACCGCGTCCAGCTGCGCTTCGCGTCCGCATGCGCGGCCGAGGACGCGA
Source organism: Solirubrobacteraceae bacterium (assembly GCA_036270715.1). GTDB lineage: Bacteria > Actinomycetota > Thermoleophilia > Solirubrobacterales > Solirubrobacteraceae > Palsa-744. Next base: position 5,845 of record DATBCA010000347.1, on the reverse strand, counting down.
CGTTCCTCGGGCAGCAGCTGCACGCGCTGATCGCGCGCGAAGGCCACCAGGTCAACCACGCGTAGCTCGCGCGGCCAGGGCGAGGATTCCCTCGGCATGGCGCGCCACCGACGCGGCGGGCAGCGATCCGGATGGCAGCTCGACTACGAACGCAGTGTCCCGCGGGTACGCGGAGTTCTGCCAGCTCGTGATGCTTCCCGGGAAGACGCCGTAGCTGCGGAGGGGCAGGCCGACGGCGCGCGCGTAGCGGCGCTCGATCGCCAAGCTCCCGCCGGAGGAGTCGTCCACGAGCGCGGCGTGCTGGTGGTACCAGATGCTCACCGCCTGCCGCAGCCGCGTGATGAGGCGCACGATCGCCCGCGACTCGGGCTCGGACAGCGGCCCGGTACCCGAGTAATACGTCCCTCCCGGCCGTTCGAGCGGAGTCCAATGCCACGACGAGTTGCGGTTGAGATCGACTCCGCGAGCGTTCTGCCTCGTGTCGCGCCCGCAGCCGTCGGGGTTGAACTCGTCGACGAGCCAGAGCGCGCTCCCGCTTGGCGGCGTGACGCTTCGCAGGCGGCGGGTGATCGCCTCGCCCGCGCGCTCGTTCCCGTGCACGCATCCGACCACGAGTATGCGCCGACTCGCCGCCGGCGCGCCGACGACGCGGGCGAGGATCGCGTGGCCTTCGACGGAACGACCGATCACCTGCACGCGTGTGCGCGGGGGAGAGGGGACTGCGCTCAGGGTGCTCGCAGGGCCACCTGCGCGCTGGGCGCTCGGCGAGAGGCTCCCGTGCCGGCCGGCGGCGCATGCGCAGATGAGGAGCGACGCAACGGCCGCAACCATCGCGCCCGCGCCGAAATAGCGTGTGGGACGCATCCAACCGTGTGCCATGTCCGTGGACACGATCGCACAGCGCTCAAGCGCGCCGTCCAAGCTCTCGCCGCACCGCGATGAGCGCCGCAGGAAGGTGCTCGAGCAGGGCGCCGAGCTCGACGTCGGGCTCGGCTTGGTGAGCGACGAAGGCGCCCTCGACGACGGCGAGCGTGAACCGGGCGAGGTGATCGGCTACGTCGCCGTCGGCACTCACTCCGAACACGAGCTGCATCTGCGCCCGCCCACGCACGAGCGCCATCTCTCGCACGCGGTTCACGACCGTGTGCACCTCTCCGTCGCCGGCGCCCGCCGGCTGCGTGGCCATCACGACGAGGATGCGCAGGAAGTCGGGATGACGCGTGAGCGTTGACGCGACCGCGTCGACGAGCAATCGAAGGTGCTCGAGCTGAGAGCCTGCACGACGGTCGATGTCCGGTAGGGCCTCGAAGAAGCGCTCGGCGCCGCGCTCCATGACCGCCAGCAGCACGCCTTCCTTGGAGCCGAAGTAGTGATAGATCGAGCTGGGCGAAATGCCCGCCCGCTGGACCAGTGCCGCGACCGTCGCTGCGTCGTACCCCTGCTCGGCCATCAGGCTCTCCGCTGCGTCGAGCACGACTTCGCGCGAGCGCGTCCCGCGGTGGTTGGGGGTGACTTGCGCTCCCGCGGCCATCCCGTCACCTATATCAACATTAGAGTTGACATTCCAAAACGTCGTTTGTAGTGTCTGCTCCAATGCTGGCGGCGACGAGCACGGAGGAGAGCGGAAGCTACGACGTCGCGATCGTCGGCTACGGGCCCGTCGGCCAGACGGCGGCGATCCTGCTCGGCCGGATGGGATACCGCGTGACCGTTTTCGAGCGCTGGCCGAGCCTGTATCCACGTCCGCGCGCGGTCCATTACGACGACGAGATCGCGCGCATCTTCCAGCACCTCGGTCTCGCCGGGCGCCTCGCGCAGATCACCGAGCCGGCGACGACGTACGAGTGGAAGAACGCCCACGGCGAGACGCTGCTGCTGCTCGATCGCACCGAGCCGGGCGCCTGCGGCTGGCCCGCTGCGACGATGTTCACGCAGCCGCAGCTGGAGGCGCTGCTCGACGAGACGGCGAACGCGGTGCCGACGGTCGAGGTCAACCGGGGCTGGCAGGTGACCGACGTCGTCGACAGCGGAAGCGAGGTGCGGCTGCGCGCGCGGCGCTGCAGCGCAGAGCAGGGGGAGCTCGTTCCGGCGGGCGAGGAGCGCGAGGTGACCGCGCGTTACGCGATCGGGTGCGACGGCGCGAACAGCATCGTGCGCGAGCGCATGGGAACTCCAGTGGAGGATCTCGGCTTCGTGTTCGACTGGCTGATCGCCGACACGATTCCGAGGGACCCGACGCTGCTCGCCGGCGTGAACCTCCAGCAGTGCGACCCCGCGCGCCCGACGACGCTCGTCTCCGGGGGACCGAGCCGGCGCCGCTGGGAGTGGATGCTGCTCCCGGGCGAGACGCGCGAGCAGGTCGAGGATCTCGACTTCGTGTGGAAGCTGCTCGCCAAATCGGGCGTCGAGAGGGGTGACGTGACGATCGAGCGCCACACCGTCTATACGTTCCGCGCGCGTTGGGCCGAGCGCTGGCGCGTCGGCCGGATGCTGCTCGCGGGCGACGCCGCGCACCTGATGCCGCCGTTCGCGGGACAGGGGCTCTGCTCGGGCATCCGCGACGCGTTCACGCTCTCGTGGGAGCTCGACCTCGTGCTCAGGGGCGACGCCGACGATTCGCTGCTCGACGCCTACAGCGCGGAGCGCTGTACTCATCTACAGCATGCGATCGCGCTATCGGTCGAGCTCGGGAAGGTGATCTGCATCAGCGACGAGGCCGAGGCGGCCGCCCGTGACGAGGTGCTCCTCGCGGCCGCTGCCGACGCGACCGCGCCGCCGATCGAGCCGCCGGCGCCGCTGCTCGGGCCGGGGATCCGCGACGAGTCGCCGACCGCCGGCGCAGGCTCGTTGTTCCCGCAGGCGAGGGTGCGGATCGGCGGGCGCACGTGCCTGCTCGAAGAGGAGATCGGGCGTGGATTTCACCTCTACGTGCTCGACCGCGACCCCGCGGATCTGCTCGACGAGCATGCAAAGGGCTACGTCGACGAGCTCGGCATCGAGCTGATCGCGGTCGACGAGGCGCTCGACCCGGCGGCCACGTACCGAGACTGGCTTCGGGCGCACGGCAGCGTCGGCGCGCTCGTGCGCCCGGACTTCTACGTCTTCGGCACCGCCGCCACGCACGAGGACGTTTCTGCGCTCGTCGGGCGCCTGCAGGCGGCGCTGACAGTCACATCCAAAAAGGAGGAAAGGGCAACCGCATGACGGCCGAGACAACGATCAAACCGACCTTCCATCACGTCAACCTCAAGACGACGAGGTTGCAGGAGATGATCGACTGGTACACCGCGGTCGTGGGTGCGGACGTGACCTTCCAGGACGCGACGGGCGCATGGCTGACGAACGACGCGGCCAACCACCGCATCGCGCTGCTCGCGTTTCCGGGATTCGTCGATGACCCCGACAAGGGCACGCGCACGGGAATGCACCACAGCGCGTTCGAGTACGGCGCCTTCGACGATCTCAACTCGAGCTACGTGCGCCTGCGCGACGAGGGGATCGAGCCGGACGTCTGCCTGGACCACGGCATGACGCTCTCCTACTACTACAAGGACCCCGACGGCAACCACGTCGAGCTGCAGACAGACGTCTTCGGCGACTGGGCCGAGTCGAGGCGGTGGATGCGGACGAGCCCGGAGTTCAAGGCGAACCCGATCGGGGTGTTCGTCGACCCCGCACGTATCGCCGAGCTGGCGGAGGCGGGGGAGGGGCTCGCGGAGATCCACCGCCGCGCGATGGCGGGCGAGCTCGCCCCGGCGCAGGCGCCGGCGCTGCCGGAGGCGTAGGCGATGCGCTTGGTGACCTTCGACCGCGACGCCGGCCCGGAGGCCGGCGTCGTCTCCGGCGAGCGCATCGTGCCCGCGAGCGCGCTCGGCGCGCCCGCGAGCGCGCGCGAGCTGCTCGCGACGCACGCGGGCGACGCGCTGCGCGAGCTGGCGGGGCGCGCGAGTCCGGCGGGGGCGCAGGCGGAGGCGGTGGCGCTCGAAGGTGCGCGACTGTGCGCCCCGGTGCCCGATCCGCAGAAGATCATCTGCATCGGTCTGAACTACCGCGACCACGCTGCCGAGACCGGGCAGGAGATACCGGCGGCGCCGATGTGGTTCGCGAAGTTCGCCAACTCTCTCTGCGGAAGCGGGGCGCCGGTGCTGCTCCCGCGCGCGCATGCGGAGTACGTCGACTACGAGGCCGAGCTCGCGCTGGTGATCGGTCGCGAGGCATACGAGGTGAGCGTCGAGGACGCGAGCTCTCACATCGCGGGCGCGATGCCGTTCAACGACGTGAGCGCGCGAGACCTGCAGTTGCAGAACCCGCTATGGACGAGCGGCAAGGCGATCGATACGTTCGCACCCTGCGGGCCGGCGCTCGTGACCCTCGACGAGATCGACGATCTCGGCAACCTCTCGCTGCAGACTCGCGTCAACGGCGAAACGCTTCAGCGCGGCACCACCGCCAACCTGATCTTCGGCCCCGCGGAGCTTGTGGCATGGCTCTCGCGCACGATGACGCTGCTGCCGGGCGACATCATCGCTACGGGCACGCCCGCGGGCGTCGGCGTCGCACAAGGCCGCTTCCTGCGCGACGGCGACACCGTCGAAGTCGAGATCGAGGGCCTCGGCACGCTCACCAGCCCGATCCGCGCGGCGTGACTGCGGGCACGGAGTGCCCTCCCGCCCGCACGTCGGCCGGCGAGCAGCGGCTTCAGAGTCTTGCGTGCGCGTCCGGCTAGATCGCGCTCGCGAGCACGCGCGAGGACGCGCCTGCGTGCGAGGTATCGAACGCTTCCATCGCCGCTAGCGTCGGCCCGGTTGCGTTCGCCTCGGCGTCGACGACGGCCCAGCCGAGGCGGTCGGCGAGCGCGCGGCGGAAGTGCTCGGTCTCGAAGTCCGCGGCGTTCACGCCCTCGTTCCAGATCACGGCGCCATCCTCTCGCGCCACGAGTATCCGTGTCATCGTGAGCTCCTTCAGGCTTGACGAATTCGGTCGCCCTCCGGTTTGGCGGTCCAACTTTGGACGCGAGCATAGGTCACTTTTCGCGCACGTCAAGGGTCATCAGCCGGGTGTGCGAGGCAAAAGGCGCACGGTGCGAGGTTTCGGTGAACGTCGTGTGAATGGCGCGCTTCGGCGAGCGTCAGACGGCGAGGTTTCTGCAACGACGAGGTTTCGGCCAGAGAGGTTCAGTCACCCGCTGACAGGCCGTCGATCCAGCGCTCGAGCCGGTTGGCATCGCGCATGAGCGACGAATGGAGCTAGTCAGGATCGAACCGACGACCTCCGCCATGCCATGGCGGCGCTCTCCCAGCTGAGCTATAGCCCCGGGGGACGTCAATCGTAGCTCAGCGCTGCGCGCGCGCCCTCGCGTACGCGCGCGCCCTCGCGTACGCACGCGTACCCGCGCGGCACCTCTCGCGACACACACTCCGACCTCCCGCGACACGCGCTCGGCAAGCCCTCGCGACGCGGCCTTCCGCCGCGCGCGTACGAGGCCTCCACCGCGCCCGCGCTCCGAGATGGCAGAAAATGTTGGAAATCAGTCCTTGCGGACAGGCGCGCGGCACGGGATGATCGGTGGAGTGAGAGGCGTACGCAGCACGACGAGACGGGCGGGCGAGCCGCGAAACGTGGTGCTGGTGGCGTACGAGGGCGTGCAGAGCCTCGACGTCACGGGACCCCTTGAGGTGTTCGCGGGGGCGAGCGCGCTCCTGCGGGCGACGCGCTCGCGCGAGCGCGGATACACCATGCAGATCGTGGCGGGCGATGGCCTACCGCTGCGTACGTCGAGCGGACTGACGCTCGTGCCCGATGCGGGGCTGGAAGGCGCGCACTCGCGGATCGACACGCTGGTGGT
>DATBCA010000346.1:0-5965 GCA_036270715.1 Solirubrobacteraceae bacterium | reverse complement strand
GCTGTCGCTCGCAGCCTGAGCCGCGCGTACGCGCGTGAGCCGGCGGGACCGTTGCTCTGCGAGGGTGCTGCGCGCGCGCGTACGCGCGAGCGCACGACAGTTGCTCTGCGGGGGTGCTGGGTGCGCCCGTGTCACCAAGCGGGCCTCTCGGAGTAGTCTCTCCCATCCCCTCAGGAAGGACGTCTTTTCCGTGACTCACGAGCATCCCCCCGCCCGCGCCGCGCGCAATGGCGCCGCAGCCACAAACGGCAGTCCCCGCTACCAGTCCGACACCGTGCGCGTCGCCATCGTCGGCGTCGGCAACTGCGCCTCCGCGTTCGTCCAGGGGGTCCACTACTACCGCGACGCCGACCCCGCGCAGCGCGTGCCTGGACTGATGCACGTCGACCTCGGCGGCTACCACATCCGGGACATCGAGTTCACCGCCGCCTTCGACATCGACGCCGAGAAGGTCGGCAAGGACCTCGGCGAGGCGATCTGGTCGGGGCAGAACAACACCATGAAGTTCGCCGACGTGCCGGAGAAGCTCGGCGTCAAGGTGCATCGCGGCATGACCCACGACGGACTCGGCAAGTACCTCAAAGAGAAGATCACCAAGGCCCCCGGCGAGACCGACGACATCGTCCGCATCCTGCGCGACACGCACACGGACGTCGTCGTCTCCTACCTTCCCGTCGGCTCCGAGCAGGCGACCAAGTGGTACGTCGAGCAGGTGCTCGAGGCCGGCTGTGGATTCGTCAACTGCATCCCCGTGTTCATCGCCCGCGAGCCCTACTGGGACCGGCGCTTCAAGAAGGCGGGACTGCCGATAGTCGGCGACGACATCAAGTCGCAGGTAGGCGCCACGATCGTGCACCGCGCGCTCGCGCGACTGTTCGCGGACCGCGGCGTGAAGATGGTGCACACCTCGCAGCTCAACGTCGGCGGCAACATGGACTTCTACAACATGCTCGAGCGCGAGCGGCTGGAGTCGAAGAAGATCTCCAAGACCAACGCCGTCACCTCGATCATGGACGAGCAGCTTCCCGCCGACGACGTCTACATCGGACCGTCCGATTACGTCCCGTGGCTCACCGACCGCAAGTGGGCGCACATCCGCGTCGAGGGCCAGTCCTTCGGCGACGTGCCGCTCAACGTCGAGATGAAGCTCGAGGTCTGGGACTCGCCCAATTCCGCCGGCATCGTCATCGACGCCGTGCGCTGCTGCAAGCTCGCGCTGAACAACGGCGTCGGCGGACAGCTCGACGGGCCATCCTCCTACCTCATGAAGTCGCCGCAGAACCAGCGCCCCGACGACCAGGCGCGCGTCGATACACAGGAGTTCATCGCGAAGTACGCGCGCAAGGGCGCCACCCGCGCGAGCCGCGCTTCGCGTCGCGGCACCACGGCCGCGAAGTAGCGCGCGACACCCTCGGGCCGCGCGGCCGCGACGCGGCATAATCCCTCGTCGATGGCCCCGTCGTTCTCGATCGCCCACGTCACGCCGTACCCGTGGGAGGACCAGGACGACGAGCTTGGAGCGCACGTGCGCGAGCTGACCGCCGAGCTCTCGCGGCGAGGGCACCGCGTGCTCCTGCTCGCACCGTCGCGCTCGCAGGAGCTCGTGCGCTCCTCGCGTCGCGCGCTCCGCGCCGCGCGCGGCAACGGGGCGAGCCTGCTCGTGGGCAGCGACGGCGGGACGCCGCGTGTGCTCGCCGTCGGCGAGGTGCTCGACGTGCCGCCGAGCACGCGCCGCCGCCCTTCCACGCTCCCAATCGACGTCGCGCGCACCGTCGAGGAAGCGCTCACGACCGTCGAGCTCGACTTCGTGCACGTCCACGAGCCGTTCGCGCCGAGCACCTCGAGCGCCGCCCTTCGCCACTCCCGCGCGCTCAACGTCGGCTCCTTCCACGCGCACAGCGAGCGCCTGCTCTCGACGCTGCTCGCGCGGCGCTTCGTCGAGAGCCTCTTCGGCCGCCTCGACGCGCGCACTGCCAGCACCGCAACCACCGCCTCGCTGATGGCACGCCACTTCCCCGCCGACTACCGGCTGGTGCCAGATGGGCCCGCCTCCGCCGATGCGTTCGAAGCGATCTATCGCGACCTCGCCGCGCGCCGGCACGCCTGGAAGAACGATCCCACGATCGAGCGGCGACTGAGCGCACAGCCGCTCATCGACGTCGACCTGCACATGCACACCGACCACTCGTACGACTGCGCAACGCCCGTCGAGGTGCTGCTCGCGACCGCGAGCGCTCACGGGCTCGGCGCGATCGCCGTAACCGACCACAACGAGATCTCCGGCGCGCTCGCCGCGCACGCGCTGTCCGAGCAGAACGGCGGCCGCGGGGACAACGGCACGGCGAACCGCCACGTGAAGGTCATCGTCGGCGAGGAGGTCAAGACCGCGGGACAGGGCGAGGTCATCGGGCTGTTCATCTCCGAGAAGATCCCGCGCGGCCTCACCCTCGCCGAGACCATCGCCGAGATAAAGCGCCAGGGCGGGCTCGTGTACGTGCCGCATCCCTTCGATCGCATGCACTCCGTGCCCGACTACGAGCACCTCCTGCCCGTCATCGACCAGGTCGACATCATCGAGGTTCTCAACTCGCGCGTCGCCATCAGCGCCTTCAACGACGAGGCCGAGCGCTTCGCCGCCAAGTACCGCATCCCCGCCGGCGCGGGGTCGGACTCGCACGTCCCCCAGGGCCTCGGCTCGGCGCGCATCCGCATGCGCGACTTCGACGGCCCCGCCGAGTTCCTGCAGTCGCTGCGCAGCGCCGAGATCGTCACACGGCCCTCGTCGCTGCTCTACGTGCAGGCGCTCAAGTTCCTGCAGACGCGCGCGCGTCCCGCCGCCGCGCAGCGCGCGAGCCGCTCGCGGCGCGTGCGCCGGGTGCGCCGGGCCGCCGAAGGACGCGGCCGGCGCTGAGCGATCGCGCAGGCGCGAGCGCAACTACTGATGCACGCCCAAGGACAACCCGACGGCCCGTCAAATCCTTCGGGGGCCATGCCCGTCACCGACGACGAGATCCGCGAGAAGTATCTCGAGCGCGCGATCCGCGAGCTCAACTCGTTCACGCGCGAGCTCCAAGCGTGCCCGCACTGCCCGCGCGGGAACCTCATGCCGGTGCTCGGCTCCGGGCATCCGCAGGCCGACATCATGCTGCTCAAGTACTCCGCGCAGCCGTCGGAGATCGAGGAGGGCGTCGCCTTTTACGGGCGCGCCGGCAGCGCGCTGATGAAGTCGCTCAAGCGCCTGCAGATCGACCCCCTCGCCGTCTACGGCACGCTGTGTGCGAAGTGTCCGCTCAGTGACCCCGCGCTCGCCGACGACGCCTGCATCGCGCGGCTCGTCGAGGAGGTAGCGATCGTCGCCCCCAAGATCATCGTCGCCATGGGCGAGGACGCGCTCGCCGCGCTCGACGACGTCGGCATCCCGCTCGCCGCGCCGCTCGAGCCCGAGCTCGGCGTCGTTCAGTCGCTCACCCCGATGATCGACGCGCTGTACGTCCCCGACATCGACCGCGCGCTCGACGAGCAGGACGCCAAGCGCGAGTTCTGGGACGCATTCCGCGTGCTCGGTGAGTGGTACGCCGCGCTGCCGCCCTATTAGAGGACGATCACGACCTTCCCCAGCTTGCCGCCCTCCGCGAAGCGAGCGTAGGCCGCAGCGGCCTCCTCGAGCGGGAAGGTCGCCGCGACCGGCACGCGAACCGCGCCGCCGCTCACGAGCGGCAGCACCTCCGCTTCGACGCGTCGCGCGACCTCCGCTTTCTGCTCGAGCGCTCGCGCGCGCAGCGTCGAGCCGTGGATGCGTGCGCGCTTTCCCATCAGCGCGAGCAGGTTGATCTCCGACGTCGCCCCCGCCGACACGCCGATTACCGATATCCGCCCCCCGGTCGCGACCGCCTGCAGGTCCTTCGGGAAGTTCGGCGCGCCGACGAGCTCCAGGATCACGTCGAACGGCCCGTGCTCGGCGAAGCCCTCCGGCGCGATCACCTCCGCGCCCAGCGCTGCGACGCCGTCGCGCAGCGCCGCGTCGCGCACCGTCGCCGTCACGCGGGCGCCCGCCGCGCGCGCGAGCTGGATCGCCGCCGTGCCAACGCCGCCCGCGCCCCCGTGCACGAGCAGCCGATCGCCCGGGCGCAGGCCCGCCTGCGAGAAGATCGCGTCGTGCGCCGTCGTGAAGACCTCCGGGAAGCCGCCCGCGGAAGGCCAGTCGAGCTCGTCCGGGACGGGGAGCAGCGTGCGCTCATGCGCCGTCATCAGCTCCGCCTGGCCGCCTCCGCCGACAATCGCCATCACGCGATCGCCGAGCGCGAAGCGCTCGGCGCCGTCGCCCAGGGCCGCGACCTCGCCGGCGATCTCCATCCCGGGGATGTCCTCCGGCCACCCCGGCGGCGGCGGGTACAGGCCGCGGACCTGCATCATGTCGCCGCCGTTCAGGCCTGCCGCGCGGACGCGCACGAGCACCTCGCCCTTGCCCGGCCTCGGGTCCGGGTGCTCCGCGAGCGTCAGCTCGCCGTCGTTGATCGTCACCGCGCGCATCGGACGTGACGCCGGAGCTTATCCGCGCTCGAACAGCGCCACGCACTCGATGTGCGGCGTCTGCGGAAACATGTCCACCGGGCGCACGCTGCGCAGCCTCAGGCCGGCCGCTGAGAGTTCCGCCGCGTTCGGCGCGAGCGTCGTCGGGTTGCACGACACGTACACGACCCGCTTCGGCGCCGCGTCGATGATGCGATGCACGACCTTCTTCGACAGGCCCGCGCGCGGCGGATCGACGACGATCACGTCCGGGCGCCCAGCCCGCTCGAGCAGCTCGGGCAGCGCCGTGCGCACGTCGCCGGCGAAGAAGCGCGCGTTTGCGATCTCGTTGCGCCGCGCGCCCGCGATCGCGTCTTCGACCGCGGGCTCGATGAGCTCGATCCCCCACAGCTCGCCCGCGCGCGGCGCCAGCGTCAGCGCGATCGAACCGATCCCGCTGTAGAGGTCGTAAACCCGCTCCCAACCCTCGAGCGCCGCGCAGTCCGCCGCGATCCCGTAGAGCACGTGCGCCATCTCCGTGTTCGTCTGAAAGAACGCCTCCGGCGAGATGCGCAGGTCGAGCTCGCCCAGGCGCTCGCGCAGCTGCGGCTCGCCCGCGAGCAACTCCGTCTCCCCTCCAGCCGTCGTCTCCGCGAGGCTCCGCGAGCGCGTCCACAGCACGCCCGACAGGTCCGCGCCGAGCCCCTGCGCGAGCGCGCACGCGAAGCCGTCGCCGTCGAGCTCGCCCTCCGTCGTCACGAGCCGCACCTGCAGCGCGCCGCTCGCGCGACCTTCGCGCACCACCAGGTTGCGAAGCCGCGCGCGGCCATCCGCCCCTGGGCCCGTTCGCTCATCGCGCGCGCTCCCGCTCCGCTCCCACGCCGACAGCCTCTGCTCGCGACACCACGCGAGCGCGACCTCGCGCGCCTCGTTGCCGCGCTCGGACGCCAGCAGGCAATCGCCGATCGGCGCCACGCTGCGCCCGCCCGCCGGCGCGTGAAAACCGCACACCACCTCGCCCGCGGAGTCGGCGCCGAAGGAGTACTCGAGCTTGTTGCGGTAGCGCCACTGTTCGAGCGCCGGCGCGATCTCGTCCTGCTCGAAACCCGAGAGCCGGCCCAGGCGCGCGAGCGCCTCGGAGACCTGCTCCGCCTTGATCTGAAGCTGGCGCTCGTAGCGCAGCACCTGCCACGGCACGCCAGGGTGGTCGGCGAGCGGCGGGATTCGCTCGGGACTCGGCTCGAGCACCTCGAGCGTGCGCGCGTGCGCGTAACTGCGCTTGCGCTTGTACACCAGCGCGCGCACGCGATCACCCGGGACCGCGCCCGCGACGAACACCACGTAGCCGCTGTCGCCCACGCGCGCCACGCCCTCGCCGCCGAACGCCAGCGAGCCGATCTCGAGCTCGAGCTCATCCCCGCGCGCCGGGCGACTGGAGCTCGGTTCCGCCGCGTCG
>DATBCA010000345.1:0-2216 GCA_036270715.1 Solirubrobacteraceae bacterium | reverse complement strand
CGCCTCGACCAGCTCCTCCTTGGTCGGGAAGTGCCGGTACACCGTGCCCACGCCCACGCCGGCCACGCGGGCGATTTCCTCGATCTGCGCGTCGATGCCCGCGCGCGCCATGCACGCGCGCGCGGCCTCGAGGACCCGCTCACGGTTGCGTCGCGCGTCCGCGCGCTGTGCGCGGTCAGGCGCGTCGATCGATGGTTGGACAAGTGTTGTCATGAGGCCTTGAAAACGGAATCCAGATTCCGCTATAGTGGCGAACCGGAACTCCGCTTCCGATTATACCTCGCCCAGGGACACGCTCAGGAGGCTCGCACATGACGGAGACGGCGGTAGCACAAGATCGGCGTTGGATCGCGCTCATCCTGCTCTGCGTTGCGCAGTTCGTCGTCGTCCTCGACGCGTCGATCGTGAACGTCGCGCTCCCCACGATCGGGCGCGCCCTCCACTTCAGTGAGAGCAACCTCCCGTGGGTCGTCAACGCCTACGTGCTCACGTTCGGCGGCTTCCTCCTCCTCGGCGGCCGTGTCTCGGACGTGCTCGGGCGGCGCCGCGTGTTCATGGGCGGCCTCGTGCTGTTCGCGCTCGCGTCGCTCCTCGGCGGGCTGGCGACCACCTCGGGTCAGTTGATCGCGGCCCGCGCCGTCCAGGGCGTCGGCGCAGCGATGCTCTCGCCGGCGGCGCTCTCGATCGTCACGACGACGTTCGCTGACGGCTCCGAGCGCAACAAGGCGCTGGGCGTGTGGGGCGCGGTCGCGGGCAGCGGCGGCGCCGCCGGCGTGCTGCTCGGCGGAGCGCTCACGCAGGGCCCCGGCTGGCAGTGGGTGCTGTGGGTCAACGTCCCGATCGGACTGATCGCCGCCGCGATCGCGCCGACGCTGATCGCCGAGAGCCGCGCACAGTCGCGTCGACACTTCGACTTCGGCGGCGCGCTCAGCGTCACGGCCGGCCTGTCGGTGCTCGTGTACGCGCTCGTCGAAGCGAACAACGCCGGCTGGGGTTCGGCTCAGACGCTCGCCCTGCTCGCGGTCTCCGCGGCACTGCTCGCCGCATTCGCCGCTATCGAGCGCCGATCGGCAGCGCCGCTGATGCCGTTCTCGATCTTCCGCGTGCGCACCGTCACCGGCGCGAACGTCGTCGGGCTCCTGACGGGCGCTTCCCTGTTCTCGATGTTCTTCTTCATCTCGCTGTACATGCAGCAGGTGCTGGGCTACGACGCGATCAAGGCAGGCCTTTCGTACCTCCCGCTCGCGGTGTCGATCATCGTCGCCGCGGGCGTCGCGTCGCAACTCGTCACGCGCGTGGGCTTCAAGCCGGTGCTCGCAGCCGGGATGGCGCTGATCGCGGCGGGCCTCTTTTGGTTCTCGCGCATATCGACGCACGGCAGCTTCGTCTCCGACATCCTCGGCCCGTCGCTGCTCGCAGCCGTCGGGTTGGGCTTCGCGTTCGTGCCCGTCACGATCGCCGCGGTCGCGGGCGTCCGCGACCACGACCAGGGCCTGGCGAGCGGCATGATCAACACGTCACAGCAGGTTGGCGGGGCGCTCGGCCTCGCGATCCTCTCCGCGATCTCGACCTCGGTGATCGGCTTGGCGCATGATCGCGCGACGCTGACAAGCGGCTTTCACTCGGCGTTCCTCGCGGGCGCCGTGATCGCGACCCTCGGCTTCCTCGCGTCGATCGTGCTGATCCGAAGGAGCGACAGCCGCGCGCACGTGGCGCTGGCCAGGGCGGTCCCCGCGGCCCAGCCCTCGGGTTAGAGAGCGCCCGGCGAGTAGGCGCGGGCCGGCGCGGCCGGCGGCGGTCCCTGCCTTCGGGTCTGTTTCGCCGCCCTCTCTAGCCTGCCGCTCTCTCTGCAGCTCCTGCCGCTCTCTCTGCAGCGAATCGGCCATATGGCGGATTCCCGGCCTTCGCGCTTAAGTTTGCGCTCGCACCGCGCGTGATTGGGTAAGCGAACAGGAGCGGTACAAACTCGTCCGGAGCGGCGCCTCCGGGTCTGGACAACACCAGACCGCGGAGGGTCCTCCGCCGCGTGCGTCGTGACTGAGAGGGCATGGGCAGCAAATCCGTCCCGCGCGCCAGCGCCAATTGCCGCCGGCCGGGGATACGACGGCGTTGCTCGCGGCGTGCCGTGGGCTGCCGCGGTCGTGACGGATGACGACGGACGCGTCGTCGAGACGGACCCGACATTCGAGCGCGTATTCGGGTTTTCGGCCGCGACC
>DATBCA010000344.1:0-3708 GCA_036270715.1 Solirubrobacteraceae bacterium | reverse complement strand
CAGCCTAGGAGCGCGGCAGGCCGCGCCCGAGGATGCGCGCACCCACGCGCGCGAGCGCGACGCCGCCTTCGCGCCACGCGCGCTCGCGGTCGACCTCGCGCAGCGAGCGCAGCTTCGCGACCGCGCGCGCGGCGGTGAACGTAAGATCGTCGTACGGCCCCCACCACATGCCGCGCACCGCCGGCGGGTCCCAGGTGATGAGCTTCTCCTGCGCGCACGCGCGCAGCCCTGCCGCTCCGAGCGTGCGCCCGAGGCCGCCGCCTGCGGCCGCGCCCCACGGGCCGCGCGAGAGCGACGGCGCGGGGAGGTGGTCGTTGAGCCACACCATTCCCGCGTGCAGCTCCCGCGCGATGCGTTTGGCCTGGTAGCGATCCGCCGTCCACACGGACGCGCCGAGCGCGTAGTCGCTGTCGTTCGCGCGCGCGATCGCCTCGCCGACGGAGTCGACCGCCATGACGGGCAGAACCGGCCCGTCGATCGGCTCGCGCATGATGCGCATCTCGTGCGTGACGTCGCACAGCACAGCCGGGGCGTAGAACGAGCCCGCCTCGCAGCCCGGGGGCGGGCTCACCGGGCCGCCGCAGCGCAGCGTGGCGCCGGCGCGCAGCGCGTCGGCGACGAGCGCGCCGACGTGCTCGACCCGCCGCTCGGAGGCGAGCGGCCCGAGCTGTACGGCCGGGTCGGCGGGATTGCCGACGCGCACCGCCTCCGCCGCGCGCACGAGCTCGGCGACGAAGCGGTCGTGCACCTCGCGCACGACGTAGATGCGCTCGACCGACCCGCGCGCCTGCCCGGCTCCGACGCATCCTGCCCACATCGCGCCGGCCGCGGCGCGCTGCAGGTTCGCGTCGGCCAGCACGAGCATCGCGTCCTTGCCGCCGAGCTCCACCGTCACCTCCTTCTCGCGCGAGGAGCCCACGCCCGCGACGACGCGTCCGACGGCCGGCGAGCCCGTGAAGAGGATCTTGTCGACCGGCGCCTGCGCGAGCGCGACGCCGACGTCGGGGCCGCCGTGGGCGAGCGTCACGAGGCCCTCGGGGAAGCCCGCGCGATCGAGCACGCGCGCGATCTGCTCGGCCGCGAGCGCGGCGCGCACGGCGGGCTTGAAGGTCACGCCGTTGCCCGCCAGGAGGGCACCCGCGATCTGGCCGAGCGGCTGCGCGAACGGCGCGCTCCCGGCACCGATCACGCCCACGACTCCGTACGGCTCGTACGCGAGCCGGGCGCGCTTGGTCAGCGCCGTCGAGCGGCTGCCGCGCAGCGCGCGCCCGCCCAGCACCGCGACGCCCTCCTGCGCGATCCACACGAGCGCGTCGATCGCGGGCAGCAGCTCGAGCGCGGCGATCTCCGCGAGCGGCCGGCCCTGCTCGCGCGCGAGCGCGCGCGAGAGCAGGTCGAAGTCGTCGATCACGGCCTGCGCCATGCGCCGCATGTAGCCCGCGCGGTCCTTCACGCGCAGCAGCGCCCACAGGGGCTGTACCTTCGCGACCGCCGCGACGACGTCGGCGACGCCCTCGGGCGCCGTCGCCGGCACCGTGCCGAGCAGCTCGCCCGTCGCGGGGTCGCGGCTCGAGAGCATCGTCTGGGCCTGCGCCGTTGAGGCCGCCATCGCCATCCCGGCGCGATTATCCCCGCTCGGGCCCGCGCCCAGCGCTCTTCGATCGGCGGATCTCGGCCAGCCGCTGCGCGAGCGCGCGCTCGGCCTCGTCAGGCTCGTAGAAGCGCTCGCGCGCGACCTCGGTCGGCATCAGTCCCTGCCCGCCCACGTGGCCGGGCAACCGGTGCGGGTTCTCGTACTCGCCGCGCTCGGCTCCGGGCCGCGGGCCGCTGCGCAGCCAGGCCGGGACGGCCGCTGCCCCGTGTTCGCGGACGTGGCGCTCGGCGGCGGCGAGCGAGCGGCCCGCCGCGTCGGACTTGGGCGCGAGCGAGAGGTAGATCGCGGCCTGCGCGAGCGCGAACCGCGCCTCGGGCATCCCGACGTGCTCGACCGCCTGCGCCGCCGCGACCGCGACCTGCACGGCCGCCGTGTCGGCGTTGCCGACGTCCTCCGAGGCGAGGATCACCATCCGCCGCGCGATGAAGCGCGGGTCCTCGCCGCCCTCGAGCATCACCGCGAGGTAGTAGAGCGAGGCGTCCGGGTCGGACCCGCGCGTCGCCTTGATCCACGCCGAGATGTAGTCGTAGTGGCGGTCCCCGCCCTTGTCGTAGAGCACGGCCCGCCGCTGCAGCGCATCCTCCGCGCGCACGATCGTCACGCTGGGCTCGCCGTCCGCGGCGGCGGTGTCCTGCGCGAGCTCGAGCGCGTTGAGCGCCGTGCGCGCGTCGCCTTCGCTGCGCGCCGCGAGGAACTCGACCACGCCGTCGTCGAGCTCAAAGGAGGCGGCTCGCCGCAGCAGCACCGCGAGATCGGCCGCGCTCAGCGCCTCCAGCCGATACACGCGAACGCGCGAGAGCAGTGCCGAGTTGACCTCGAACGCGGGATTCTCGGTGGTCGCGCCGATCAGCGTCACCAGCCCCTCCTCGACCGCCGGCAGGAGCGCGTCCTGCTGGGCCTTGTTGAAGCGGTGGATCTCGTCGAGGAAGAACAGCGTCTCAGGCCCGCCGAGCGCGCGCCGCTGCCGCGCGCGCTCGATCACCGAGCGGACCTCCGCGCGACCTGCCTGGACCGCGCTCAGCTCCTCGAACGCCGCGTGCGAGCTCTCGGCAAGCATGCGAGCCAGCGTCGTCTTGCCTGTGCCAGGCGGCCCGTAGAGCACCATCGAGTGGGGCCTTCCGAGCTCGATCGCGCTGCGCAGCGCCGACCCCTCGCCGAGCAGATGCGCCTGCCCGACGAACTCCTCGAGCGTGCGCGGGCGCAGGCGTGCGGCGAGCGGGCGGTGGTCATCGTCTCCCGCCGGCCGCGCGCCGCGCTCCTCGGCCTCGAACAGCCTGTTTTCCGCGCTCGGGGTGTCCATCTGTAGGACCGAGTATCGCGCGGGCGCTGGCGGTCCTGGGTGGATGTGCCGTCAAACACGGCCGGGCTCTGCAAGCGTGCTGGCAGGGCGCGCACCAACATGTGTCGAACTCTCTAGTCCCCGTGGTTTACATTCTTCCTACGGAGCACACGTAGTTGGTCTGCTTTGACCCCGGAATAGAGGCGATTGAATGAGCGTCGGCGCCGCTGAGGTGCTGCCCGCGCCCGGGGAGGCTCCCCAGCTCCTAGTCATCCCCGACATCGCAGCCCGCTCGCCGTTCCAGCTCTTCTGGATGCGCCTGCGCCGCGATCGCGTGGCGATGGTCTCGTTCGCGTTCATCGTCTTCCTGGTCGTGATCGCGATCGCGGCGCCGCTGGTCGTCAGCCTGCTCGGGCTTCCGAGTCCGTACACGCAGAACCTGAACCTCACCGACTCCTTCGGCTCGCCGCTCGGGCCGACCGGCGCGCACCCGTTCGGGGTAGACCAGCTGGGAGAGGATGTGATGTCGCGGGTGATATACGGCACGCGCGTGTCGCTCTAGGTCGGGGTCGTCGGCACCGGCATCTCGACGCTCATCGGCGTCGTCGTGGGGCTCATCGCCGGCTTCTACCGGGGCTGGATCGACACGCTGCTGATGCGCATGACCGACGTCGTGCTCTCGATCCCGATCCTGCTGCTCGGGCTCGGGATTGGTGCGGCGTGCTCGGTGCACGGGTGCATCAACGGTCTCATCCAGCCGGGCTTGAGCACGATC
>DATBCA010000343.1:0-4369 GCA_036270715.1 Solirubrobacteraceae bacterium | reverse complement strand
AGAAACTGGTCGAACGCGTGGGGGCGCAGAGCGAGCCGAGACGGAGCGCCGACGGCAGCCATGACGATGGGCGGACCGGGTTCGACCCGCCAAAGTGATGCCGACGCGAACTGCCGCCCGGGTCCGACGTACGGCGCGATGAACGTGCGGAAGCTGACTGCGCTGCCGTGCGTGGCGTCGGCGAGCGCGGCGGCGGATGCGAGCGGAGTCTGGACCGTGGGCAGCGTCGCGGCGAGAACGAGGCTGAGCTCGCGTGCACGCAGCTTGAGGAGGCGATCCTCGTTGTTTTCATAGAGAGCGAGGGAGGCCGTCGCGAGCGCGGCGGTGACGACGAGGCCGACAATCAATGCGACGATCGTCGCTGGCGCCGTCGGAGACGCCTTCGCGCGCGCGAGGAGGCCCTCAGACGGGTCGCTTCGGTCCGCCTCGCCTGCACCCGGCGATGACGCAACGCGCCCCGCTCTCACGCGACCAGCCTACCCGCTGGCGGGTGCCGCACGCGCACGCGCGCGGCACCCCGACGCGGACACGAGCCCGCGGGCGCCGCCCGCGCACGCGCGCGGGCACGCGCACGCGGCGATCAGTGCGCGCCGATGGGCGGGCCTTCGTACTTGACGCCGGCGGGGCTAACCCAGCGCACGCGCCAGGCGCCGCCGGCCGCGGATGAGCGCAGGGCCCAGTAGCCGAGGCTGTCGGTCTGGACGGTCGCGAGTTTGCGATAGGCGCGGGCGCCCCGCGCGCGCACGAGCACGGTGACGGTCGTGGCTTTGCCGGCGGGCCGCACGAACCCCCACAGGGTGTACGCGCCGGCGACCCTGGAGACGGTGAGCGGGACGGGCCAGCCGAAGTAGAGCGGCTTGCGCTTGCCGCCCAGGGACTCGAGGCCCGACTGGAAGCCGATCGTGCCGCCGTTGACGCTGGCCCCGGGGGCGCCGCCGAGGGGATCGTCGCGCAACAGGTACTGCGAGAAGGCGGCGACGCGCGGGTTGCTCCAGGCGATGTGCTCGGCGATGGCGTCGTATTCGGCCTGCTGGGCGACGGGCACGCCGAGGTAGCGGTTGGGCTTGCTCTGCACGCCGAACTCGGTGAGGTAGACGGGCACCTGCGCGGGGCCCGCGCGCGCGCGCGCGGCGAGGTCGAGCGCGCGGGTCAGACGCGAGAGCACGCCGATCGTGACGTCGTCGCGTTCGGGCGGCACGTAGGACGGCCCGGCGGCGGTTGTGTACGCGTGGTGGGCGTAGCCGGACATTTCGAGCGCTTCGCACGAGGAGGATTTGACGTAGTGCGAATTCAGACACAGCGCGCCGCGCAGGAAGAGAAGCGGCGCGACGTCGTGCAGCAGCGCCCGTCTGCCTTCGCGGCGCACGCTGACGCTCTCGTAGCCCGTGGGGGCGGTCTCGCCGAAGAGCACCTGCGGGTGAGCGAGGCCGGCGGCGTGGAGGCCGGCGTAGGCGGCCTGGTAGAGCCCGCGGTAGATCTTGGGCGAGGCGGGGGTGCCGTTGGCGTTCCACTGCGGGCGCAGGAACGCGGGGTGGTTGGGCTCGTTCCAGATCGAGTAGAGCGTGACCTGGCTTCCGAAGTGGCGCGCGACGGCGGTCATGAATTCCTTGAAGTCGCGCGGATCGGGCCGCGTGACGTAGGGCGCCTTGTGGTCGGACGTCGCCCAGCGGGGCGCGGGCGAGGTGACGGTGAGCAGGACCTGCCATTTGCGTGCGGCTGCTTCGTGGAGCAACCAGTCGTAGGCGCCCCAGGCGTAGCTGTTGGGGTCTTCGGCGTTGAACGCGGGCCGCTTTGCGGCGCCCGCGCCGGGCGCGACCTTCGACCAGTAGAGCTCGACGCGCAGCGCGGTGACGCCGAGTTCCTGAAGCTGCGCGATCGCGTGCACGCGTTTCGCGGGACTGAGCAGCTCGGCTGAGCCCTCGAAGAAGGTCGCCTGGCTGTGCGCGGCGTAGGCGTGGGCGGCGCCGCCGGCGCCGGCGGCACACGTGACAATGGCCACGAGCGCGGTCAGGAGAGGCTTTTTGATCTGCGTCGGGAGGATGGTCATTGGTGCTGGGACACGATCGCTTTGCGAAGGTTGCGGTCCGGCGGAGGGATGTCGTTGTAGCGTTGCGGCGATGAGCGCGACGATCGCAGCCGACGACATCGTGCAGACCGCGGCGGACGGCGAGCGTAACAGCCGTGTCCCGCTGCTCGTGCTCGAGCCGCTGGAGCGCTTCCTCGACGAGCACGGGATCGGGACGGGCGAGATCGAGGTCTCGCCCGTTGGCGAGGGCCACTCGAACGTCACCTACCTGCTTCGTCGGGACGATGCCGAGGTGGTGCTGCGGCGCCCGCCGCGTCCGCCACTGCCGCCCAGCGCGCACGACGTGCTGCGCGAGGCGCGCCTGCTGCGTGCGCTCGCGGAGACCCCGGCGCGGGTGCCGAACGTGCTGGCTGTGTGCGCGGACGAGGCGACGATCGGAGCCCCGTTCTACGTGATGGAGTACATCGAGGGTGACGTGATGGTGAGCACGGTGCCGGAGGCGCTCGACACGCCGCCCGAGCGTGCGCGCATCGCGCAGGAGCTGATCGAGGCGCTCGCGGAGATCCACGCGGTCGACTGGCGCGCGGTCGGCCTCGAGGACTTCGGCAAGCCGACGGGATACCTGGAACGCCAGGTGCGCCGCTTTCTGAGCCTGTGGGAGGTGAACAAGACGCGCGAGATCGACGCGGTCGAGCGCGTCGGTAGGTGGTTGTCGGAGAACATGCCGACGTCGGGCGAGGCGACGATCGTGCATGGCGACTTCCGCCTGGGCAACACGATCTTCGCGCCGGGACCGCCGGCGCGCCTGGAGGCGGTGCTCGACTGGGAGATGGCGACGATCGGCGACCCGCTCGCGGACCTGGGCTACCTGTGCATGATGTGGACGGAGGCGGACGACCCGAAGGGCGGCATGCGCGAGGCGCTCGGCGGGATCACCCGGCGCGAGGGCTTCCCTACGCGCGCCGGGCTGATCGACGCCTACGAGCAGCTGACGGGCCGCGCGATGGGCGACCTGCGCTGGTACACGACGCTCGCGCTGTGGAAGTCGATCGTGTTCATGGAGGGCAACTACAAGCGCGCTGTCGCGGGCGCGACCGACGACCCGTACCTGAAGACATTCGGCGACGGGGTGCTCGAACTCGCGCGACAGGCCGAGGAGGTGGCTCATGGCGCCTGACGGCGCCGGGGACGGCCGTGTGGAGCGACCGCCGCCGATCGGAGATCGGCCAGCAGATCGGCCAGCAGATCGGCCGGCCGGCAGCGGAGCGCCGGGCGCGGAGGCTGCGGGCGGACGCGACGGCGAGGGATCGGACGCCGGCCGGCGAACGGGGCTGCTCGTCGACTGGGGCGGCGTGCTGACGACGAACCTGTTCGAGTCCTTCCAGGACTTCTGCGTGCGCGCTGGGATCGAGCCGCAGAAGCTGCGCGAGAGCTTCGGCGCGAATCCGGAATTCCGCGAGCTGCTGATCGCGCTCGAGAAGGGCGAGCTGCGCGAGGAGGCGTTCGAGCAGAGCCTCGCGCCGCTTCTCGGCATCGAGCCCGTGGGGTTGATCGACGGCCTGTTCGCGGGTGTGCACGCGGACGAGGCGATGCTCGAAGCAGTGCGCCTCGCGCGCGCAGCGGGCATACGCACGGGCCTCATCTCGAACTCGTGGGGCGTGCACCGCTACCCTCACGACCTCTTCGACGAGCTGTTCGACGGGATCGTGATCTCCGGCGAGGAGGGCATGCGAAAGCCCTCGCAGCGGATGTACGAGCTCGGCGCCGAGCGCGCCGGCGTGGAGGCGCGCGCGTGCGTGTACGTGGACGACCTGCCATTCAACCTCACGCCCGCGGAGGGGCTGGGGATGGCGACGGTTCACCACACGAGCGCGCAGGAGACGATTGCCGAGCTCGAACGGCTCCTCGGCGTGTCGCCGTTGGGGGACTCGCTTACTTGATACGCGGCGAGTGACTGACACTTCCAGCCGGCTCGTCAACCTGCTCGGGGGCTCGAGCCATCCACGACTTGCCGGAAGGATCCTCGGCCGCATGCTGGCGGCCGGAACGTTCGGACAGCTGCTCGCGAGACTCCTGCGCGCGGCGGCTCGCGCGCGGCGCCCAACGACGGCTCTAACGCGCGCGCACGCGCGAATGATTCGAGCGAGCGGCGGGCGCATGCGGCGCTCGTGGCTGCTCGCGGCGGGACAGCCGGTGATGGCGCTCACGACGACGGGCCGCCGCTCGGGAGCGCGCCACACGACGCCCGTCACGGCCTTCGCCTGCGACGGCAAGCTCGCGTCGGCGGGGATGAACCTGGGGCTGGAGCGGACGCCCGCATGGGCCTACAACCTTCAAGCGGAT
>DATBCA010000342.1:0-1673 GCA_036270715.1 Solirubrobacteraceae bacterium | reverse complement strand
GGCCAGCCGCACGCGAGCGAGCGCCGGCGCGCGCTGTTCTCGGCGCCTCCCTCGCCTGACGGCGACGAGGGCCTGCCCCCCAGGCAGCCGGTCTCGTTGCGGCGCATCGCGCGCCTGTTCGTGCCCTACCGCGTACGCCTCGGCGGGCTCCTCGCCCTGATCGTCGGCTCCGCCGGCCTCGGCGCCGTGAGCCCGTTCCTGTTGCGCGAAGTCCTCGACCGCGCGATCCCTCGCCACAACACCACCCTGCTCACCGAGCTCGTCGCCGGCATGATCGCGATCGCGATCATCACCGGCGTGATCGGCGTCGCCCAGACGTGGATCTCAAACCAGGTCGGGCAGCGCGTCATGCACGACCTGCGAGCCGCCGTCTACGCACACCTGCAGCGCATGTCGCTCGCGTTCTTCACCCGTACTCGCACCGGCGAGGTCCAGTCGCGCATCGCCAACGACATCGGCGGCGTCGACAGCGTCGTCACCTCGACCGCCACCTCGATCGTCCAGAACGTAACCACAGTCGTCACCGTCGTCGGCGCGATGACCCTGCTCGACTGGCGCCTCACCGTCTTCTCGCTCGCGCTGCTGCCGTTCTTCGTGTGGCTCACCCGCCGGGTAGGCAGGGAGCGCCAGCGCATCCAGTCGGTGCGCCAGAGCCGGCTCGCCGACATGTCGACGCTCGTCGAGGAGTCGCTCTCGGTCTCCGGCATCCTGCTCGGCAAGACCATGGGCCGCTCGTCCCAGCTCGTGGGGCAATTCAGCGGCGAGTCCGGCGAACTCGCCGATCTCGAGGTGCGCGCGCGCATGGCCGGGCGCTGGCGCATGTCGACCGTGCAGATGACGTTCGCGATCCTGCCCGCGCTCGTCTACTGGTTCGCCGGCGAGAGCCTCGCGAGCGGGAGCCACGCGATTTCGATCGGCACCGTCGTCGCGTTCACGACGCTGCAGACGCGCGTGCTCTTCCCCGTGCAGTCGCTGCTGTCCGTGAGCCTCGAAGTCCAGACGTCGCTCGCCCTGTTCGCGCGCATCTTCGAGTACCTCGACCTGCCGATCGACATCGTCGAGCGCCCCAACGCGCGGACGCTCGAGAACGTCCGCGGGGACGTTCGCGTCCAGGACGTCTGCTTCCGTTACAGCCCCGACGCGCCGTGGACGTTGCGGGAGATCGACGCCGACGTTCCGGCTGGCACTCGCACGGCGCTCGTTGGCGAGACCGGCTCGGGCAAGACGACGCTCGCGTACCTGATCGCGCGCCTGTACGAGCCAGAGCGCGGGTGCGTGAGCATCGACGGAACGGACATTCGCGACGCGACGCTCGCCTCGCTCGCGCAGAGCGTCGGCCTGGTCTCGCAGGAGACGTACCTGTTCCACGCGTCGATCCGCGAGAACCTCCGCTACGCCTGCCCCGACGCGACCGACGAGGAGATCGAAGCCGCGGCGCGCGCCGCGCAGATCCACGACCTCGTCGCCTCGCTCCCCGACGGCTACGAGACGCCCGTCGGCGAGCGCGGGTACCGCTTCTCGGGCGGCGAGAAGCAGCGCATCGCGATCGCGCGAACGGTCCTGCGAAACCCGCCCGTGCTGATCCTCGACGAGGCCACGTCTGCGCTCGACAACGAGACCGAGCGCGCCGTCCAGCAGTCGCTCGACGAGCTCGCGCGCGGGCGCACGACGAT
>DATBCA010000341.1:0-2021 GCA_036270715.1 Solirubrobacteraceae bacterium | reverse complement strand
GAGGCGGGCCACCAAAGTCGCGCCCGGTCGCGGGCTTTCGAGCGTCGCGCTATGCATCTAAGGGGGCGCCCGTCGCGAGCGGCATCGACGTCGCGCTAAAGCCTTTGCGGGCGGATCACGACCCCCGCTTTGGGATACTGCGGCGTAGGCAAGTCTAGGCAATCGCCTGCAATGAAGCTCATCATCCAGATCCCCTGCTTCAACGAGGCCGGCCAACTCGCGCACACCTTGTCGGAGCTCCCGCGCGAGCTCGACGGGTTCGACGCCGTGGAGTGGCTCGTCATCGACGACGGCTCGACCGACGAGACGGTCGCGGTCGCGCGCGCCGCGGGCGTCGACCACATCGTCGAGCTGACGAACAACAAGGGCCTCGCGATGGCGTTTCAGGCGGGGATCGATACGGCGCTGAAGCTCGGGGCGGACGTGATCGTGAACACCGACGCCGACAACCAGTACTACGGGCCGGACGTCGCGCGCCTCGTGCAGCCGATCCTGCGCGGCGAGGCCGACATGGTGATCGGGGACCGCCAGGTGAGCGACATCGAGCACTTCTCGCGCCTGAAGAAGCTGCTCCAGCGACTCGGCTCGTGGATCGTCCGCCAGGCGTCCTCGACCACGGTGCCCGACACCACGTCGGGCTTTCGCGCCTACAACCGCGAGGCCGCGATCGGAATCCTCGTCGTGTCGAAGTTCACGTACACGCTCGAGACGATCATCCAGGCGGGCAAGCTGCTCGTCGCGATCGAGCATGTGCCCGTGCGCACCAACCCGCAGACGCGCGAGTCGCGCCTGTTCCCCTCGATGAGCGCGTACGTGCGCCGCAACGCCGTCTCGATCTTCCGCATCTACGCGCAGTACGAGCCGCTGCGCGTGTTCTGGAGCCTCGCGGCGCTGATCGGGCTCGCTTCGGTCGGCGTATGGACTCGCTTCGCGGTCGCGTATGCGGAAGGCAACGGCAAGGGCCACGTGCAGTCCCTGATCCTGGGCGCGGTGCTGTTCATCGCCGCGATCGTGCTGTGGGCGCTGGGCGTGATCGGCGACCTGCTCGCGGCGCAGCGCGTGATGACCCAGCGGACGTTCGAGCGTGTGCGGCGGATCGAGCTCGATATGGGCATCCCCCCGTCGCACTACGAGCCCGGCTCCGCGCGCGAGCGCGCCGACGCGCAAGCTCGCGCACGCGCGCACGCGGCGAGCGCCGGCGCAAAGACACCCCCCGCACCCTCCGAGCCGGTCGACGAGCCCGAGGCAGTCCGTCTGTGAACGGCGTAACCCTGTCCGGCGACGGGGTCGTGACGGGCAACACGTACGACAAGTACGGCTCGAGCAACCCGCTCGTCCGCCGCCTGATGGCGGGCTTCGAGCGCGACCTCGACGAGCTGCTCGCGTCCGCGCGCCCCGCGTCCGTGCTCGACGTCGGCTGCGGCGAGGGTGTGCTCGTGCAGCGCTGGGCGCAGAGCCTTGGCGCGCACGCGCGGATCGTCGGCCTCGACCTCGAGGAGGAGTCGCTCCAGGCCGGCTGGGCCGAGCACTCGGCGCCGAACCTCTCCTTCCAGGTGATGCAAGGGGCGGAGCTGCCGTTCGCCGCGGACGAGTTCGACCTCGCGAGCGCGATCGAGGTGCTCGAGCACGTTCCCGACCCGGAGCTGACGCTGTCGGAGATGGCGCGGTGCGCGCGCCGCCACCTGCTCGTGAGCGTGCCGCGGGAGCCGATCTGGCGCATGCTCAACGTCGCGCGCGGAGCGTACGTGCGCGAGCTCGGCAACACGCCCGGGCACGTGAACCACTTCTCCCAGCGCTCCCTCGCGCGGCTGCTCGCCCGCCACGGCGAGGTCGTCGAGCTGCGCTCGCCGTTCCCCTGGACGATGGCGCTTGTCGCCCTCTAGAGCGCAGGGGCGCAGCTACGGCGCGGGCGCGCGCGTGCTCTCGCTGGGGATCGCGTGCACGGGGCTGCTGACGCTCGCGTACTTCTCCGTCTCGAGCCACGTGCTCGGCGGCGCGGCCGCGTCGCGGATCGCGCTGCT
>DATBCA010000340.1:0-1760 GCA_036270715.1 Solirubrobacteraceae bacterium | reverse complement strand
CGAAATTGAGGGGGGGTCGCACGCGCCTTTCGAACGACATAGGGGTGTGTGTAGCGAATCGAGAGAAGCGATGCCGAACGCGCGCCGTCGCTTGCGCCCAGGAGCGGCCGCGCGAGATCCAGCCGATGAGGTTGCGATCGTCGCCATCGCCAAGCGCTCGCTCCTGCTTCATCTGTATCGGCACCGATTGCGTCGAGAGGATCTGGAGGACTGTTACAGCCAGGCGATGCTCGAGCTCGTCGCACATGTGCGCGCCGGCCGGGGCTTCGCAAACGCTCGGCACCTCGCGAACGCCCTCGAGGTGAGGTTCAACTCGCGCATCAGCGACCGCCGGCGAGCGTTGAGCGGGCGCAGCCCGATGGAAGCCGCGCTCGAGACGGCACGTCCGCTCGCCGAAGGCGACGATGGCGTCTCGGTCATCGACCGCCGCGCTGACGTCGAGCGCGTCGTGCTCGCCCGCGAGGAAGTTCGCCGGGTAGGCGACGCGGCGCGCGAGCTCACGCCAGACCAGCGCATTGTGTTGGCGGCACAGCTGGGATCGAGTGAGGTGAGCGCGGCCGAGCTCTGCGCGACGCACGGCTGGAGCATCGACAAGTACCGCAAGGTCTCCCAGCGCGCTCGAGCCCGCCTCGCGAAGCTGACCGATCGCGGCCCCAACCATGTCCCGTCCTCGACGCGCAGGTCGGTTGAGGGGGCAGGGACCGCCTATGACCATCGCACAGTCGACCCATAGGAGCAACTCCCTGGTTCGCAGGCAATCAGCGGAACGGGCTGGTGCCTTGCTGGATCGATCGGCGCACAGGCGACCGGGAGCCGACTTCCTCCCCCTGCGGCTCCCGGTCGCGCGTCGACCTCGCGCCGGGTACCGCGTGTACTCGGCCTCGGACTTCTTCTATGGCAGAGATCTCGAGTGCCTGCGTGAGCCCGCGGCGACGCCCGCAAACAGGGAGTCGCGAAGAGGCTCGATAGGACTCGCAGGCCTCTCCTTCGCGGTCGTAGTGTTCGCCGCGGCCGCGACCCTGCTCGCCTCGGCCGCGTCGCACGGGCTCACGCGGCGAGGTGCGCGCACGCGCGCACGCAGCGGTCCAACGCCCGCGCAGACGCGTCCAGCCGCGCAGAGCGTGGGCGGACTTCTGGCCGTTCTGCCCGCGCGCGATCGGCCCGCGCGAACTGGCAGGAGAATCCACTCGCCGCATCGCCGCACTGTCACGAGCACCGCGACGCTCGGCAAGCGCGAGCGGTCGGGGCCCGTCGCAAAGCGAGCGCAGCGCAGGAGCAGCGGAGCGCAGCGCTTCGCACCGTCGAGCGAAGGACAGCTCGCGCCGCGCTCTGCCGCTGCGCCGCCGCCGAGCGCGCGCGGACACCTCGAATTTGGATTCGAGCGATGACCGTTGCGGCCGCGCCACCACGCGCGCGCCGATCGACGGTGACGGTCGCGGCGGAACCGATGTGGCGAATCCGTCTGACTCGCGGCACGCCTCGATACCTGCTGTACGTAACGTGTCTCGCGGGTCTGTTGGCGAGCGCGCGTTTCGCGATCGCGCCGCCGTCGCCGCGCTTGCGCGTGCCGCGAGCCGTGACGGGATACCAGTCCGATCTCGCGCGCGAAGGGTTCGCGTCGTTGTTCGCGCGTCGCTACTTGAGCTGGAACTCCGCCGAACCGCAACAGCGCGGGGTGGAAGAGAGCGAGCTCGGGGGCCGCGGCGCCGAAGCGGTCGATCTTCGCCCGCCGACGAGCGGAGCGCAGCGAGTGCTGTGGG
>DATBCA010000339.1:0-2911 GCA_036270715.1 Solirubrobacteraceae bacterium | reverse complement strand
CGCGAGGGACTTCACGAGTTTTCCCAAGGCGAGGTGGTCCTCGGATTCGAGATCGGCGCGCAGCTCGCAGGCGGCGTGGTTGCGCGCGAGCTCGACGCGATCTGCGCTGACGACACGGCGCTGCACATGCCCGACCGCAGCGCGCTCGTGCTCGCCGATGGCATCGTCAAAGGCGGCACCTACGGCGGCGACGGCCCGCTCGGCTTCGTCCCCGACTCGTTCATGGACGATCCTTCCGGCACCAAGCAGGGTCTGCTCACCGGATGCGAGCACCTTCTATCCGAGCTCGAGTTCGAGCACCTGCTGCTCGCGCACGGCGGCCCGGTGATCGGGGATGGGCGCGCGCTGCTGCAGGATCTCGTCGATAGCGGCGGGCGCACCGCGTTCGAGATGCAGGCGTAAGCTGGCGCGATGAGCGCGATGAGCGCGATGAGCGCGGGGAGCGAGGGAAGAGCGGCGACCGCGATCGAGCCGGCGCCGCGCGGGCGCAACCCGTTCGACGAGACGGGAGTCGTGCGCGACGAGCACGGCGTCGCGCGCTACGTCGGCCGCCCCGCCTCGCTCGTCGAGATGCTGCGTACGAGCGTCGATCGCGATCCGGACGCGGTCGTGCTGGTGGTGGTCGGCGGTCCGTCGATCACGTACGGCGAGCTGTGGGAGCGCTCGGCCGCCGTGGCCGGCGGGCTGCGCGCGAAGGGCATCGGGCGGGGGGACCGCGTCGCGATCCGGCTTCCCAACGGGATCGACTGGGTGCTCGCGTTCTTCGGCGCGCAGCTGATCGGGGCGGTCGTCGTACCGGTGAACACGCGCTTCACCGACAGCGAGGTCGCCTACGTCGTCGAGGACTCGGGCTCGGCGTTCGTGTTCGAGCCCGGCGCCGACCTTCCGCAGGGAGATCCTGCGCAGCTCGAGGATCTCGCGCCCGACGAGCTCGCGGCGATCTTCTACACGAGCGGCACCACCGGCTTCCCCAAGGGCGCGATGACCTCGCACGGGAACTTCCTGACGAACAGCGAGAACGCGTTGCGCTGCATCAAAGTCGACCGCGCCGAAGGCCCGTCGATCTCGACGCTGGTCTCGGTGCCGCTGTTCCACGTCACAGGTTGCAACAGCCAGCTCATCCCGATGATCGAGCTCGGCGGGCGCATCGAGATTCTCGCGAGCGCGCTCGACATCGACGGCTTCTTCACCGCCGTCGGCGAGCACGGCGTCAACCAGCTCGTGTCCGTACCCGCGATCTACCACGCGGTCATGCGCCACCCGCGCTTCCCCGAGCTCGACGTCAGCGGCGTGCGCTGGGTCTCATACGGCGGGGCGCCGATCGCCGCGAGCCTCGTGCACGAGATCAAGGACGCGTTCTCGGGCGCGCGCGTCGGCAACGGCTTCGGGCTCACCGAGACCTCGTCGCTGACTTCGTTCCTGCCCCACGAGGAGGCCGAGGAGCACGCCGACTCCGTCGGGTTCGCCATGCCCGTCGTCGACCTCGCGCTCGACGAGCCCGACCCGGAGACGGGGGTGGGCGAGCTGCTGGTGCGCGGGCCGAACGTCGTGGAGGGCTACTGGAACAAGCCGCAGGCGAACGCGGAAACGTTCGTCGAGGGCTGGCTGCACACGGGCGATCTCGCGCGCATCGACCCCGACGGCCTGCTCTACATCGTCGACCGCAAGAAGGACATGATCAACCGCGGCGGCGAGAACGTGTACTCGATCGAGGTCGAGAACGCGCTCGCCTCCGCCCCCGGCGTCGGCGACGCGGCCGCGGTCGGCGTCCCCGACGACATGATGGGCGAAAAGGTCGGCGCGGTCATCGTCCCGGCTGCCGGCGCCGAGGTCGACGTCGAGCAGATCATTCGCCACATGCGCGAGAGCGTCGCCGACTTCAAGGTCCCGCAGTACGTCGCGGTGCGCAGCGACCCGCTGCCGCGCAACCCCGGCGGCAAGGTCCTGAAGGCGCAGCTGCGCGAGGAAACGGACTGGGGCAAGCCGCTGCGGTAGGCCGCCGGTGCGGCCGTGCGGGCACGTATGCTCAGCGCACGATGCGAGGGCGCGAGAGCGACGACCCCTCCGCGCGCGAGGGACGACCCGGCGGAGCGCCGGGGATCTCGCTCGTGCCGGAGCCGACCGAGGACCCGGAGGTCGAGACACAGCTCGAGGGCATCGACGTCGATGCGCCGCGCGTCGGCATCGTGATGGGCTCGAAAAGCGACATGGAGGCGATGCAGGCGGCGGCGCGCGAGCTTGAGGAGCGCAACATCCTGCACGAGGTTCGGGTCCTCTCCGCGCACCGCGAGCCCGACCTCGTGGCCGAGTACGCGCGCAACGCGCACATGCGCGGCCTGCGCGTGATCATCGCCGGCGCCGGCATCTCCGCGGCGCTGCCGGGCGCGATCGCCGCGCACACGGACCTCCCCGTCATCGGAGTGCCGCTCTCAGGGCGACTCACGGCAGCGGGCGGCCTCGACGCGATCCTGTCGATCGTGCAGATGCCTCCGGGCGTTCCCGTCGCGTGCGTCGGTCTGAACAACGCGCGCAACGCCGCGATCCTCGCCGCGCAGATACTCGGCGCCTGACGACACGCCCTCGCGTGCGCGCCCACGCGCACGTGCGCGCGCGGCACCTCCGTTTGGAAGCAAACGCCCCACGCGGCCTCACACGCGCGCGCGGCACCTCCGTTTGGAAACAAACTCCCCACGCGGCCTCACACACGCGCGCGCGGCACCTCCGTTTGGATACAAACGCCGCCACCCGGCCTCGCGCGTCGCGCCAGCGATAATGGACACGTGATTCCCCGTGACCCACGCGATGAGCTCGGCCGGCTGTGGACCGACGAGGCGCGGATGGAGAGCTGGCGGCAGGTCGAGGTGGCGGCGTGCGAGGAGCTGGGAGAGCTGCTCGGCGACGAGGGCCCGAG
>DATBCA010000338.1:0-4092 GCA_036270715.1 Solirubrobacteraceae bacterium | reverse complement strand
GATGACGGCGGCGACGATCGATCAGCTGTCGAACGGTCGGATGATCCTCGGCATCGGCTCGTCGGGCCCGCAGGTGGCCGAGGGCTGGCATGGGCAGCGCTTCGCAAAACAGCTGCAGCGCACGCGCGACTACGTCGCGGTACTGCGCATGGCGCTCGCGCGCGAACGCGTGGAGTTCCATGGCGAGACGCTCGAGCTCCCGCTGCCCGACGGTCCGGGCAAGGCGCTGAAGCTGACGATCTCGCCGGTGCAGGAGCGGATCCCGATCTACATCGCGGCGATCGGGCCGAAGAACACGGCGCTCGCGGGCGAGATCGCCGACGGATGGATCCCAACGCTGTTCTCCCCCGAGCACGTCTCCGAGCTGCGCCCGCTGCTCGAGGAGGGCGCGGCGCGCAGCGGCAAATCGCTCGACGGATTCGACATCGCGCCGACGGTCAACGTGTTCGTCACCGATGACCTGCAGGCGGCGCGCGATGCGATGCGGCCGTTCATCGCGCTGTACGTCGGCGGGATGGGCTCGCGCGAGCAGAACTTCTACAACCGTGTGGTGAGCCGTTACGGCTACGAGCAGGAGGCCAAGACGATCCAGGACCTCTACCTCGAAGGCAAGCGTGACGAGGCGATGGCGGCGATCCCCGACGCGCTCATCGACACCGTTTCACTGTGCGGCCCGAGCGATGTCGTGCGCGAGCGCCTGGCCGTGTACCGCGACGCGGGCGTCGGGACGCTCGGCGTTACGCCGCTCGCGTTCACGGCGCCCGAGCGCCTGGAGCAGCTGCGCCTCGTCGCGGAGCTCGCCGCGGCTTAGCCGGCGTGCGCGCGCTGCTGGCCGCGTTCGGCGACCCTGGCCACGCCTTCCCGATGATCGCCCTCGGGCGCGCGCTGCGCGAGCGGGGCCACGACGTGACGCTGCAGACGTGGACGCGTTGGCGCGAGCAGGTACAGGCGGAGGGCCTCGAGTTCGCTCCGGCGCCCGAGTACGAGGTCTTCCCGCGCGGCCCCGAGCCGCTCGACTTCTACGACGCGGTGGTGCACGCGACGCACGACACGCTCCCGCTCGTGCGCGAGCTGGAACCCGAGGTCGTCGTCTCAGACATCCTCACGCTCGCTCCGGCGCTCGCGGCGGAGCTCTGCGAAGCGCGCTGGGCGACGCTCATCCCGCACGTGTACCCGCACGGCGAGCACGACTTTCCGATCTACTCGCTCGGCGCGCGCCTGCCGCGCGGGCGCGCGGGCCGCGCGATGTGGCGGCGCGCGCACGTGCTCGTCGAGCGCGCGCTGGCGAGCGGCCGCGACGACCTCAACCGCACGCGCGCGCGCGTAGGGCTGCCGGCACTCGCACACGTGCACGGCGGCATCAGCCGCGAGCTCGCGCTCGTGGCGACGTTCCCCCAGCTCGAGTATCCGCGCCGCTGGGCGCCGACTACGCACGTGGTCGGACCCCTGATGTGGGAGCCGCCGGCGGCGAACGTCGAGCTGCCGCCAGGCAACGCGCCGCTCGTGCTGATCGCGCCGTCGACCGCTCAGGATAAGAAGCACGGCCTGCTCCGCGCTTCGCTGGAGGGCCTGGCGGACGCGCCGGTGCGGGTGCTCGCGACGTACAACCGCCGGCTCCCGCCGCGGCCGCTGCGCGTTCCGGCCAACGCGCGCGTCGTCGAGTGGGTCTCCTATGCGCGCACGATGCCGCGCTGCGACGTGGTGGTGTGCCACGCGGGCCACGGCACGCTCGTGCGCGCGCTCGCGAGCGGGTGCGCGGTCGTCGCGTGCCCGGCCGCTGGCGACATGAACGAGAACGCCGCGCGTGTCGATTGGGCAGGCGCGGGTGTGCGCCTCCCTCGGCGCTTCGTCACTGCGCGTGCGCTGCGCCTCGCCGTCGAGCGCGCGCTTCACGAACCGTCGATCCGCGAACGAGCGCGCGAGCTTGCGCGCTGGGCGGAGGTGCACAACGCCGGCGCGTGTGCGGCGGCGCTACTCGACGGGCTGGCAGGACCGGAGGACGCGAAAACTCCGGCGCCTAACACGACGGCTGTGCGCGCCATCGCGCATCCAACAGAGCTCCGGGGGTGGGACTCGAACCCACAACCTCTCGATTAACAGTCGAGCGCATCTGCCAAGTTGAGCTACCCCGGACCGTGCTACCCCGGATCAACATTCGGGGTACGAGACGGCATTCTACGGAAGCCTGGCGTCCCCTCCGATGCTGGCGATCCCCAACTCAACCTCGGCGTGGCAGTTGCTGCACAGCAGCACGCACTTTCGCGCCTCGGCGCGGGCCCTTGCGAGAGACCGCGCCACGCCCCGATGACTGAGCGCAAATGCCTTTTCGGCCGGCTGCAGGTGATGAAAATGAAGCGCGCCGACACATCGGTCGTATCCGCATAGAACGCACGCACCACCGGCGTCCTCGACCAGAATCTGCTTGATCCGTCGGCGGCGCCGCGCAACGGCCTCGGCGCGGCACTTCAGACAGCGGTATCCACCTGCTGCTCGGCGACGAAACTCTGTGCTGCCGTGTTTCGGGCAGTCGAGAACGACTCGCTCTGGACAGCCGCGCATCGCTCGCAACCTCTTAGCCTGCCTGGTCCTCAGCCCGTACTCCCGCAGCCAATGGCGGACCGTGGTGTTGCTTCGTTCCACCGTGTCCGCAATCTCGGAAATGGACATATGGGCACTGACCAGACGCTCGAGCTCGGACCGCTCCAACCCACCACGCGGAGCGACCTTGGCCTGGTTCACCGCCTCGAGCCCATATTTCTGCACCCAGTAAGCAACCGTCGATTCGTGCCGATCAAACCGCCTGCCGATCTCGGCGAGCGACATCCCCTGGTTCAGCATCTGCTCGAGGGCAAGACGATCCATGACGACCATTATCCTCACCGCTTCGGACGGAAAAACCGAACGTATGTTCTCCCCTCTCCGGCCGAGCTCGCCCGGGCAACGCCGCGCGCCCCTCGCGCGCGCACACGCGCGCAGCACCTCGATCGACGAACACGCCCGCCGGCGCCCGCCCCCCTCTCCACCGAACACCTCGCGCGCCTACACACGCACGCGCGCGCAGCACCTCGATCGACGAACACGACCCCGGCGCCCCCACCGAGCGCGCCCACACGCGCGCGCGACGCCTACAGCTCGGCGTCCCCGGCGTGCTCGAGCGCGAGCGAGGTCGCGAGGTCGAAGTCGTGCTTGAGGCGCGCACGGCGCTCGGCGAGCTCCAGGACCGGGGCGTGCTCGGCGCTGCGGGCGCTGTGGAGCTCGCGATCGATACTCGCGAGCTCCAGCTGCAGGCGCTGCACCTCGAGCAGCTCCGGGCGCGCGTCGTCGCGACGCGCCTCGACGATGAGCTCGGCGACCAGAGCAGCGAGCTCTTGGTCGCCCTCGGGCAGATCGGAGGCGGGATCGTTGAGGTGCGCGAGCAGGTGGGCAGCCGCGCGGCGCATGGTGTCGCTCGAGAAGACGTGATCGAGATCGAGGCCGGCGAGCGCCTGCGCGCCGGTGCCTGGAAGGGCGATGCACAGGGCGAGGAACGCGCGCTCGCTCTCGGTGCCTCGTTCGCGCGCGCCGGTGCTCCCGTTCGCGGCGCCGCTCGGGCGCCGTGCGATCGGACCGGGACGAGCGCGGCTCGACGCCCGCGCGTCGCGGCGGCCGCGCGCGCCGGCGCCCGCACGGCCCTCCCCGCCGAGCAGCCTCTCGGCGAGGCTCTCGGGGAGGGAGAGGCGCTCGGAGACGATGCGGGTGAGCTCCAGGCGCATGGCGCTCGGCGGCAGCGTGGCGAACACGGGCACGAGGGCGTCGACGAGCCGGTCGCGGCCCTCGGGCGTGGCGGTGTCGCCGTCGGCGAGCGCGCGCTCGACGCGAAAGCGGACGAACGGCGCAGAGCGCTCGATCGCGGCGGCCATGGCCTCGGCGCCGCCGTCGGCGATGAGGTCGGCGGGGTCCTTGCCGAACGGGAGCGCGACGACGCGCAACTCGAGCTTGCGCTTGGCGGCGAGCGCGGAGGCACGCAGCATGGCGTCCTGACCGGCGGCGTCGGCGTCGAGCGCGAGCAGGACGGTGCCGGACATGCGCGCGAGCTCGGCGACCTGCTCGGCG
>DATBCA010000337.1:0-1801 GCA_036270715.1 Solirubrobacteraceae bacterium | reverse complement strand
CATGCTCGCAGCAGTATCCCGTGCCGCAGTTAGTCTTTGCGCGGTGGCGCGAGGACAGGAGGTCTACGGCGAACCGCCCGCGCCCGAGCTCGACTGCCGCTCGAACGCTCTGCTTCGCGCGTCGATAACGAGCGACCTCGTGCTGCGCACGGCGCTCGCGTCGGTGCTCAGCGGCGCGCTCCTGCGCGGGACGCTGTCGAGCGCCGGGCGCGAGGACGCGAGACGACTCGCCTTCTACGCCGAGCTCGCCGACGCGCAAGATCCCAAACGCGTGTTCGAGCGCCCGCCGGAGCGCGTCAAGGTGAAAAGGACTCGCCACCAGGACGACCTCGGCGGTCTCGGGCGCGTCGACGTCGTTCACTTCCGCACGCCGTACCGCCCGCTCAACCCGGCGTTGCGCTCCGAATACGCCCGCGCGGGCAATCGCAACGAGCTCGTCGCGGCGCATCACTGGCGCCACAGCGACGGGCCGCGCCGCACGCTGTGCGTGATCCACGGCTTCGGCGCCTCGCCCGTCTGGTTCAACGCGCTGTTCTTCTCGCTGAAGGCGTTCTTCGCAGAAGGCTGGGACGTGCTGCTCTACACGCTCCCGTTCCACGGCGGGCGTGGCGCTCGGCTCGTTCCCGACGGCATCGGCATGTTCGGCGCGGGAGGCGCGCGCATCCACGAGGCGATCGTTCAGGCGGTGTTCGACTTCCGCATCCTTCTCGACCACCTCGAGCGATACGGAGCGCCGCGCGTCGGCGTCACAGGTCTGTCGCTCGGCGGCTACATCTCGGCGCTGCTCGCCGCCGTCGAGGAGCGCCTCGATTTCGTCATCCCGAACGCGCCCGTCACGTGGATGCCCGCGCTGATCTCGAGCTGGCTCCCAGCGAACGCCGTCGTCGCTGCCGGGCGAAGGGTCCTCGGCATCTCCGAGGAGCTGCTCGAGCGGAGCTTCGCGCTCCACAGTCCGCTCACGTATCCACCCGTCGTGCCCAAGCGGCGGCTGATGATCGTGCGCGGGCTCGGCGACAAGCTCGCGCCTCCAGAGCAGGCGTCGATGCTGTGGGAGCATTGGGGACGTCCGCGCATGCACTCGTTCGCGGGAAGCCACGTGCTGCACTTCGGCCGCTCGGCGTATCTCGCCGAGATGCGCAGGCTCATGTTGCGCACATCCACGCGCGCGGCGTGAGCGCCGAGGCGACGTAACATGCAGGCCACGCGACCCGCCGCCCGGCGCCGCGCCCGCAGCACGGGGTGCGGCGGCGCGCGACCGGCGGGCACGCGCCCCAAGCTGGACGAGAAAGGAGACGCCGATGGCGCTGCAACTAGGCGATGAAGCACCCGACTTCGAGGCGCAGACGACGGAGGGTCCGATCCGCTTCCACGAGTGGCTCGGCGACTCGTGGGGCGTGCTGTTCTCGCACCCCAAGGACTTCACGCCGGTGTGCACGACCGAGCTCGGCTACATGGCCGCGGCCAAGCCCGAGTTCGACCGCCGCGGCGTGAAGATCATCGGGCTGTCCGTCGACCAATCCGAGGACCACGAGCGCTGGGCGCGCGACATCGAGGAGACGCAGGGCACCGCGCCGAACTACCCGATCATCGCCGACAGCGACTTCGAGGTCTCGAAGCTGTACGGGATGCTCCCCGCGAGCGTCTCGGGCGACCCCGGCGCGCGAACCCCCGCGGACAACCAGACCGTTCGCAACGTGTTCGTCATCGGGCCCGACAAGAAGATCAAGCTGATCCTCGTGTACCCCATGACGACAGGGCGCAACTTCGACGAGGTGCTGCGCGTGATCGACTCGCTCCAGCT